>NZ_JBPFDQ010000004.1:0-13917 GCF_059415045.1 Ferdinandcohnia sp. SAFN-114
CTCCGCAGGTAGGATTCGAACCTACGACCGATCGGTTAACAGCCGATAGCTCTACCACTGAGCTACTGCGGAATAATGTGACGACATTACTTATTATAAAAACAGACTTCCTTGTTGTCAAGAGAATCTATTTTTTTCTTGTTCAACCGTTTTTGCGGCGACTTTTATAATTTATCATATGATTAAATCAGAGTCAAACTTTTTTTACTTCCATTAATTTCCCTGAACATTTTCCACAAACGTACCGCTTTGTGTCGATTCTTCTTTTCCTTACATATCCTAGCCCACAACCTGTACATGTATACAAGTATTGCTTTGACATCTTTCTTTTTGTGACAGATTCTAATGGTTTACAGAATCGCGGAGCGTCCACAGCCTTTAAGAGATTCCGAAAGTCACGATCGCGATGCTGATATCCTTTTCCTTCAAGATGCAAATGATAATGACACAATTCATGCTTAATAATCCCAACTAATTCTTCAATTCCACGTTCTTGATAATACTTTGGATTCAGTTCAATATTGTGAGATTTTAGAAGATACCTTCCACCTGTAGTTTGTAATCGATTGTTAAAAGTGGCTTTATGAAGAAATGGTTTTCCGAACAGCTCTAAAGAAACCTCTTCTACTATCTTTTGTAGTTCAAACTGTTCCATATTTTTTCCTCCATTCCATCCTTTTCGAACAGGACTTACTGTATCTGCATACACTATATATACTCAAACCTATAGTTTGGTAACTTCACCACTATATTATCATTTTTTTATTTTTTGGAGGGTAAAAGTTTATTAACGAGGAGGTTTAGTCTATGCCTACTTGGCTTCAAAACCAAATGAAACGCGCCTACTATGAGAAAAATCGATACCAAATTAAATTATTGAATCAATGCTGGTATTTTTATAGAAAAAAACACTGCTCATGAGCAGTGTTTTAAGATTTTTTAATTTTGTGGCGGCAGCATTGTTAATGCCACTCTTCCTTTTTTAACATCGACATCATCTATCCAGACCGTTACAACATCTCCGACTGATACTACATCAAGTGGATGTTTTACGAAGTTATTGCTTAGTTTTGAGATATGGACTAAGCCATCCTGCTTAACTCCGATATCAACAAACGCTCCAAAGTCTACAACATTTCGAACGGTTCCTTCAAGCTCCATGCCTTTCGCAAGGTCTTCAAGCTTAAGGATGTCTTTTTTAAGCAATGGTTTTGCCAGTTCATCACGCGGATCACGTTCAGGGCTTACTAATGCTTCTGTAATATCGTGAATGGTGATTTCGCCAATTCCCATCTCAGCAGCCACTTCCTCTGCCACGATAGATGAAATGGCTTCTTTTAATTTATCCGTACCGAGGTCATTACTCGTTAAACCATATTTCTCAAGAAGTTTCTTAACTTCTTTGTAGTTTTCCGGGTGAATTCCTGTTCGATCTAATGGTTCATCACCATCAACAATACGAAGGAAACCGATACATTGCTCATATGTTTTTGCACCTAGGCGTGGAATATTCTTTAATTCGCTTCTGTTCGAAAACTTCCCTTGTTCCTCACGTTTTTTGACGATGTTGTTTGCTACAGCTTTGGATAGGCCAGCTACATATTGTAATAAAGATGGGGATGCTGTATTCACATTGACTCCAACCTTGTTAACTACTGTTTCTACAACAAAAGTAAGCTGGTCATTTAATTTTTTCTGTGAAACATCATGCTGGTATTGACCTACTCCTACTGACTTCGGATCTATTTTCACTAGTTCCGCCAATGGATCCTGAAGTCTTCTTGCAATAGATACAGCACTTCTTTCTTCTACCTGGAAATCTGGAAACTCTTCTCGCGCTATATCGGATGCTGAATACACACTTGCACCCGCTTCATTCACGATAATATAGAAGATTTCTTGATTTACTTCTTTTAAAACATCAGCGACAAATTGCTCTGTTTCTCTTGAAGCTGTACCGTTTCCGATCGCCACCATTTCAACCTTAAATTCTTGTAGAATAGATTTGATTTTCTTAACCGCATCTTCTTTTTTATTCACTGGTGGGTGCGGATAAATGACATCTATTTTTAAAACTTTCCCTGTTTCATCAACAGCAGCTAGTTTACATCCTGTTCGATATGCAGGATCAACTCCTAGAACAACCTTACCTTTTAGTGGTGGCTGTAACAGTAGATTACGAAGGTTTTCTGAGAAAATGTGAATGGCTCTGTCTTCTGCCTTCTCCGTCAACTCTTTTCGGATTTCTCTTTCAATTGAAGGCTGAATCAAGCGTTTATAGCTATCTTCAATTGTTTCTACGATATATGGAGTTACCGGTGAATTTTCCTTCTTTACGATTTTCCGATGTAAGAAGGTTATAATTCGGTCAAGAGGTGGTTCAATTGATACACGTAAGATTTCCTCTTTTTCTCCACGATTCATCGCTAGTACACGGTGTGGAACTACCTTATGAATAGGTTCCTTGTATTCATAGTACATTTCATAGACATTTTTTTCGTCTTTTTCTTGATCCTTTACCGCTGTTTCAATCGTGCCTTGTTTGAAGGTTTCATTGCGGATCCATTGACGGAAAGTCGCGTCGTCCGATATCCACTCAGCGATAATATCTTTAGCCCCCTGGATAGCATCTTCAGCACTGATTACCTCTTTTTCCTCTGAAATGAACCCGGTAGCATATTGTAAAACATCTACATTCATCGGGAAAGTATATAACCATTCCGCAAGTGGCTCGAGTCCCTTTTCTTTTGCCACAGTCGCTTTTGTACGACGCTTTTGCTTATATGGTCTGTATAAATCCTCAACCTGTTGCAGCTTTGTCGATTTCATGATTTCTGCTTGAAGGTCATCGGTTAACTTTCCTTGTTCAGAAATAAGTCGAATAACCTCTTCTTTTCGTGTTTCAAGGTTCTGTAAATACGTCCATTTTTCTTGCACATCCTTAATTTGTACTTCATCTAAAGAACCTGTCAGTTCTTTACGATAACGCGCAATAAAAGGTACAGTATTGCCTTCATCTAAGAGGTTAATCACACTATGCACTTGCTTTGTTGTAATTCCAATTTCTTTGGCGATGGTTTTTACCATCATTTCATTTGTTTGCAATGTCTGTGTCAAAACTGTTTTCCTCCTACTTTCACTTCTAACCCTTATCTATTTTACCAAAATTAACTCATCCAAGTACTGCTTCTCGAAGCTTTTTAATGGCTTTTCGTCGGATCCGGGATACATGCATTTGTGAAACCCCGACTATTCTTCCCGTCTCTCTTTGACTCTTCTCCTGAATATACGTGTAGTAAAGAATTCTCTTTTCACGTTTAGTAAGAACATGGAGAGCATTCTTTACATCCAATCTTTTCAATACCTTTTCGTAAGATTTATCTTTCTTACCCACCGTCTCTATTATCGATTTGCCTTCAGAATCCGGGTCAATCGGCATTTCAATTGACTTTGAATAATATGCTTGTCCAAGTTCCATTGCTTCTAGAACTTCCTTTTTATCTATTTGAAGATGATTTGCGATTTCATGTACCTCTGGTGTCCTTTGTAGGGCTATTGTAAGTTCTTCTTTTGCCTTTTTTATCTTAATTCCGAGTTCCTTAGCCCCTCTTGGCACATGTACACTCCATGTTTTATCACGTAAAAAGTGTTTAATTTCACCAATAATTGTTGGTACAGCAAAGCTATTAAAGCTCTTTCCAACCGTTCGATCGAATCTTCTAATCGCACCTAAAAGCCCAATTCTCCCTACTTGGACAATATCTTCGTGAAACGCTCTGCCTTTCGAGTAGTTCCAAGCAATTGAATTAACAAGATTTTCATACTTCTCAACGATTTCCCTTTCTATTTCCTTTGAGCCAGTTTTTTGGAAGTCCTGTACCAGCCTTTCTACTTCATCTCGTCTCGGATTTGTAGATTGCCTTTTCATTTTTTTCCACCGCTCTCTCTTTTTTGTTTTGAAAGGTATTTAAGGATAATCCTTATTATGTACTTCGATAGAAAAGATGTGATGTCCTTCACATTTCAGAATTTGTTACATAAGTAAAATGCTTTTGTAATATATTATGCAAATGGCATTTATAGGATCAATTTGACTAAGAACGCCACTTTTTGTGGGACTAAAAAATAAAAGAAGCTACCACGGGGTAACTTCTCATAGACGTATCACATATAAATAAATGAATTAAAAATCGATGAGTCCTAAACTAATTTGTAAGGCATCATCCACTCTGTCCATCATCTCTTCATCGAGATGTGTTATCTTATCGGTTAGACGCTGCTTATCGATTGTACGAATTTGTTCTAACAGAATAACTGAATCGCGCTCAAATCCATAACGCTCCGCATCGATCTCAACATGGGTTGGGAGCTTCGCTTTTTGAATTTGTGCAGTTATGGCTGCGACAATGACTGTGGGACTAAACCGATTCCCGATATCGTTTTGGATAACAAGAACAGGACGAACGCCTCCTTGCTCTGAGCCAACAACTGGGGAGAGGTCTGCAAAATAAACGTCGCCACGTTTTACAATCAAATGATTACCCCCCGCTAACTAAGCGTTCTACGGTGTGGTCAGCCTCAGATTCAGCTAAAAAAGCCTCCGATGCAATAGTAAGGTTGATTTTTGCCATTTCCATGTAACCGCGTCTCATAGATTCTGTAATTTGACGCTTCTTTCTCTCGCGTAGATACATTTTTGTAGCTTGATAAATCAGTTCATTACGGTTACCGTTTTCTTGTTTCACTAGGCCATCCAACTCACTAATTAGGTTTTGTGGTAATCGTACTAGAATTTCTGTTGTTGCGCTGGATTCAGACACAAACATACACCTCCACCAACTTGCCACCAATATTCTACTCCAATCTTAATAATACCATTATTATGATTAGATGCAAAGCTTAATCCATTAATTCTTAATTATTATCGACATATACAATTGGTTTTTATGCATAGGTTTTACAAGGTTTCCAGAACCTGCATTTATTTTCGTGCATAAAAAAAGAAAGTTATCCAACGTGTACAACCATTGTACTATTTTCTCTACTAGTAATGTCTTAATAACGGATTTCTCACTTCAATTATTCTCTTATTTCTTAAAAAAATACGTGGAACCCGAAAACTTATCGTACATGTAACCTCGTAGTTGATTGTTTCAAGAGCACTTGCTACATCGTCTACACTAATAATTTTGTTTTTTTGCTCCCCAATTAACGTGACTTTTGTGCCTATCGGGAGTTTATTTGGAAGTCGGACCATAAATTGGTCCATGCAGACACGACCAATGATTTGACAAAATTCACCGTCAATTAAAACGTTCGTATTCTGTAGTTTCCGAACCCAGCCATCGGCATAGCCAACTGGAACTGTTCCGACCCACATATCTTCATCTGCTGTAAATGTTGCCCCATAGCTTACTTTTTCGCCTTTTGAAATTCGTTTTACATGGACAAGCTTGCTATGGAAAGAAAAAGCTTGCTCGAGCTCGTATGGCAGTTGATCTTTTATTTCCAGTGATGGAGTCATTCCATACATCCCAATTCCCAGTCTTACCATATTAAATACTTTATCGGGGAAACGGTAGCCAGTTGCACTATTTGCACAATGTACTAACTTCGGTTTAAATGGAATCCATTCAAGCATTGCCTGGAAATTCCGATATTGTTGTTCAAAATAAGATGTATCAATTTCGTCTGCTGTTGCAAAATGAGTAAAAACACCTTCAAGTTGGAGTTGAGGATTTTGCTCGATTTTCCTAAGGATTGTTTGCAATTCCCCTTTTTCTTTAACTCCAAGACGTCCCATTCCTGTATCAAGTTTCAAGTGAAGGGTAAGTGGAGTACTGCCTTGATAGTTTTCCAATACCTCATCAAGCCACTCCCCGCTATAAATGGTGAGGGCTATATTGTGTTCTGCTGCAAGCGCTACGTCAGTTGGACGTGATGCTCCAAGTACAAGAATCGGTGCATCTATTCCTCCGTGGCGTAGAGAGACCGCTTCATCGATAAAAGCAACTGCAAGATGGGTAGCTCCCGCTTCAAGGGCTGTTTTTGCAACCTCCGCGTCTCCGTGTCCATAAGCGTTTGCCTTAACGACCGCCATTACCTCCACTTGTTCTGGTAAAAAACCTTTCATGTTTTTTACATTCTCAAAAATGCAATCTAAATCCACTTCAACCCAAGTATCACGATAAAAATGGGTAGAGTCCATGAATAAACACCTTCTTAGATTATTAACTACTATATGAATTCGATGATTAAACTTAGTTGTGTCCATGTCAATGGTAGTTTTTCATCATACCCATCTTAACATATGACGAAAAAAAGAAAATATGTTGAAGAAAATTCACAATACATGGCAAAGACCCCTTTGATTGGTCAAAGGGGTCTTACAATTATTATTTAAAAATTAACACCTTACCCACTGTACCATCAGCACTTTGGCCAACAACACGGAATTTCAAACCGTATTCAGGAATATTACGTCCTGCGTCGACTAAGCCTGGGTTACTATAGTCGGCACTGTCGTCAAATAAAGGTGTGCGTTGGGTGAAGTTGTCTTTCATTGTAATACCTAGTAAATCTGTATAGTCTAAAAGCATCTTCTCTGATTTTTCTAAGCTGAATGCAGCATCGTGGAGCTGATAACGCGAAGAGCCAACAGCTTTGTCACTCCAATAGTTAGTATGTTGATCGGCGTCTACAACACCTAAGAATCCATCACCAGGGTGTTCGCCAGTCCAGTTATTATCGTAGGATTCATCGACATACCAGACAACTAGGCCAGGGTCAAAGGACATTAGGCTTGCACCACGGCGTATATGCTTTAAGCCTTCATCGACGCCATTATGAGATCTCCATTCTAGTAAATAGTAATGTTTCGATGTGTATTTACCATCATGTTTTTCAAAACCATCTAATGTAAATTGTGGTTCATTTTCTGCACCGTCAGAGAATACTTCGGTGCTATCCTTTGTTACCTTTACATTATCAACAAAGAAACCATCTAGATTTGTTGCCCAGTCAGTCATTGAACGGAATTGTAGTTGGATTTCTTGACCAGCATACTCGCTTATGTCAATTGATTCATGTACCCAACCATTACTAGTTCCTGTATAACCAGGCAGGTTTTCTTTAATAGCTGGGTAGCCATCTGGATCAAGAGTGCTTGTTGTTCTTTCACTCGAAAGTGACTCCCATGTTTCACCACCATCAACCGAGACTTGAACCATTGCATAATCCCAATCCTGTTCAATGTTATACCAAGCATCGAAATCAAGAGTTGCATTTGTTGTTTCACCTGATAAATCAACTGTCGCCACCATTTTATGGTCAGCCTCGTCACCTTTACCGCCATAATATTCAAAAGATCCAGTAGCAGGAGTATTTAATACATTTACCTTTCCTGGTAAATCAACACGTACTGCATCATTATTGGTACCTTTTGTTACCGCCTCATCAAGAAGTACTTCAGTTCCCTTTTTTGTAATATCATCAGCATGTAAGGTTGTTCCACTTAACCAATTACCACCATGAAGGCTTTGTAGCATTTCTTTTGCAAATGGACTCATACCAGGCGGTTCTGTACCAGGTATATCTCCAGCCCAACTACCCGATGACATTAAAGACCAAAATTCGATGGCTTCTCCTGCTCCGCTATAAATCGTGTCATACTCATCAGGAAGACCTAAATCATGACCAAACTCATGAGTAAACACACCTGCAGCCCCGTCTTCAGGTTCGATTGTGTAATCAAATGCACCTAAAAGTCCGCCAAAACGGTCACTATTTGAAGTTCCTCCAGGTACAGCAACTAATTGACCAAGGTCCCAACGGTGCGACCAGATAGCATCCCCACCAAGAGACCCACCGCCTGCTTCTTCACCTACACCTGCATGGATAACCATAAGATGGTCAATAATTCCGTCTGGCTCATTATAAACACCATCTTCATCATAATCGTCACGATCCCAAACATCGTATTCACTTAAGTCTACATTTGGATCTTGCCCAGCTTTTGTTAAAGCTTCATACACTAACGTACGTGCACGAGCATCACTGCCGTCTGGCGTTGGGTAATTCCCACCATAATAAGCAGCTGGATGATCAGCTGTATACCAGCCAGCTACAGTTCCATCAACTGTATAACTTCCACCTGATTGTTGTTCATAATATTGCTTCATGGATATTAAATTTTCTCCGTTTGGTCCTTCATATCCATCCTCTCCGAAAATCATGTTTTGGAAATGATCATGGGTATAGTCCTCATACCACATGTCTGTTTCTTCTTTTGTAATGGAGCTTTTTTCATAGTCTGGGAAATCAATGGCTAGGACTAGAACCTTATCATGGCGTACGTCACCGTTATATCCCTCTTCTTGTACAGGATCTACTGTATTTTTCTTAGCTTGTCCAAGCTTGTTCCCCTTTCCATTTTTCAACCCATTGTTATTTGTTTTATTTGCAGATTTAAGATTGGCATCAAGCCCGTTTGGTAGCTTGTCCTTTGTTTGGCCAGAGTTTGATGCTTTTGCTTTTAGGAATTTTTTCAACACCTTCTCCGCTTCTGCTGGTGAAGCATTTTTTGCAATTTTGCCGTTTTTCTTGAGCATTTCAATGAGCTTTTCATCGTTTGCGATTCCTAAGTCGATTGGTGAGCCTTGTGAAGCTAGTTTTGAGGATACATCTGATGCGCTAGCATTTGTTGACATGGCTGGACCTGCTAATAGTCCAACGCTTAATGATAAAGCAAGTGCTGTGGAAAAAATCTTTTTCTTCTTCAATTTCATACCCCTCCTACAATCTGTTTTTAGTTCCGTACATTTTGTCCATAATTTCTAACAATCCCAACCCCTTTCAATACTTGGACATGTCTCGCTTAAATAATGTAACAGAGTCTTTTTAAAAAATTTGTAGAAATTCTATATATAGAACTTTTTTTGTTCGTTAAATTCTTCGTTCTATCATCCTCATCCGACAAGATACTTCGGTTTGTGAAATAAATCGTAAAGGATGCCGTCGAAATTTAAAGACAAAAAAACAGACCCGATTATTCGGGCCTGGGTTCGGAGTTTATTTTACAGCCTTGCCTTGTACTGTACGTGCAACTGAGATTAACTCTTCTTGAGTTAAATCATCTGATGCAATCATAAATTCTGCACCATTGTGTGTCCATGAAATTGCTTTATCTGTAAGAGTACCAACTGTAAATCCAAGGTCAACAGGCTCACCGCTTAATGAAATCGTTGTAGCAACCTCAGCAACGCGGGCTGTTTCCTGGATCAGTGTGAAGGTTTTCTCTCCACCAAAAGTCATAATGACACGTGTTCCATTTTCCGTTTCGATTTTCTTTTCTTCTTTTAATTCAACTCCAGCAAGGGCATCCTCTGAAGGATATAGAACTTCTAGTGGTTGCTTATCAACCTCACCCATAACTGGGATCTCACCAATATTTGCAGAAGACATATTCTTTTCAACATCAAATGCTGATTTATCAAAGCTTGCATCAAACTCAACCTTCGTGAATTCAACTAACAACAATACTTTACGATCAGGGTCCATTACCTTAACAGAAACTGGAGCTAAGTCCTTTTTGTTAAATGTAATTTCTTGTTTTGGCAGCATATTATTATTTTTGTAATTTGTTTTTGTTTCAAAAATGTACTGATCCTTTGTAGCTGTAAATTTCGCTTCTGGATCTTCCTGCACATCATGTACTAGAGATTCAAACAGATACGCTTGGCTGCTGTTTTCTGGCCAGTCACTTTGGAAACGGAAGCTTTTGTTAAGAGCAGGTGTCAGAACAAATACTCCTTCTTCATTGCGCAAAATCATCTGGCTTTGGTCCTTTTCTGCATTCTTAAGGTTTACTCGATAGAATGTCGGCTCCTTGTGCCAAATTTCCACTTCATATACTTGTGGATCATTGCCTGTTTGAAGCGTCATCTTCGCATCTGCCTTATAGCCAGTCATTTTTTGTACCTTTGCATCTAATGCACTAACCACATCTTCTTGTGATTTTTCCCCACATGCCGCTAGTACAAGGGCAATAAGTAGCCCTAATAACAACAAAAATACTTTTTTCTTCATTTCCTCTTCAACCCCTTTGCCTCTTATCGCCTATTGGTAGAGACAAAGTGTATTAAGTGACGAACAGGTTAGGAATCATTTCCGTGCGTATTAGGACCCCTTCATTTTCCTAGCGTTCTTTCCAACTCAACCGTGAAGCTTATTTACCAAACTAAGTGAAAATCACACCGTTCATCATATTCATACACCTTGTCTCACCTACCGCACTAAAAATATATGAGGCAAAGTTGTGTAATATGCAGACTAGCTTGACAAGCTTTCAAGAATTACTTGCGCAACGGCATAATCTTTACTGTGCGTGATGGATAAATGGGCCTTTTGATTCATTGGTCTTATAAGGACTGGCTTACCTTTTTCATCTGATAAAACCTCGATATCCAAAAAACTCAAATTCTCACCAATTCCAGTTCCAACAGCCTTTGAATATGCTTCTTTCACGGCGAACCGACCTGCAAGAAACTCTACCTGGCGGGACTCAGAAAGACGAAAAAATTTTTCCTTCTCTGCATTTGTTAATATCCGATCTACAAATTTTTTCTGTCTATGTAAAATTTTTTTAATTCTTTCAAGCTCTACAATATCAATACCTGTTCCAATGATCATTTCAAAATCCTTTCTTCTATAAAAAAGCTTTCAATCATAAGATGGTACAAACGTTAGAGGATGTTCGCCATCTTTTGAAGAATATAGTACGATAAGATGACTACATAAAGGAGTAATAAGATGTTTATAAGAACTGAAAGCTTTCGTCAATTTTTACGATTATATCCTATTATATCAATATTAATCGGGATTCATATTTTTCTTTGGCTGTTGATTTTTTTATCTCTTCCATTTGGAACAACTCTTATGCAGCACATGATTGGATTCAATTTTTTAATTTCTGAAGGCGAGTATTGGAGATTAGTCACTCCCATTTTTGTACATAGCGGGTTTGGCCATATGTTGTTTAATTCATTTTCACTTGTCTTGTTTGGGCCTGCGTTAGAAAGGATGTTAGGTAAATTCAAATTTATCATTGCCTATCTTTTAACCGGGGTAGCTGCAAACCTAGCAACCTTTTACATTGAACCACTAGAGTTTGCCCACGTTGGTTCTTCAGGGGCTATATTTGGATTGTTTGGTATTTACTTATATATGGTCTTGTTCCGTAAAGACTTGATTAGTCAAATGAATTCTCAACTCATTATGACAATTTTAATCATTGGTCTAGTCATGACATTTATAAATACCAATGTCAATATTATCGCCCATATATTTGGTTTTCTTGCCGGCGCTATCATTGGACCGCTCGTTCTACCGAAAAGCTCAGGACAGCCACAGATCATCATGGCAGGAGATTCATCTTACAGACCTCGAATGAGGATTCCTAGACAATTTTCTATCAAACATATTATCTGGTTAATCATTATCATCTTGGTGATACTCGGAATTTTCCTCTAAAAATAAAAGAGCTAAAGCGACTCCGCTTTAGCTCTTGTTAATCATTAAACGGCATATCTTCTGCCATTTTCTTATTTCGCTGTCTGTACCATTCCCAAATGATCCAGCAATCAGAAATCTGTAGATCCTTCACTTCAAACCCTTTGCCTGCGATTGCTGATTTAATAAAGGTTTTAACTGTTCCAAGATTTTTTTTCCTTTGGAAGTGGGATTGTTTCTTGTCCAAGGATTGGATTCGCTTTTTATGATGAAGAACGGTTACTTTACTAAAAAAGCGAAACTGTAAGGTTAACTGGTCCCCCTCTATCTTCCAGCCAGCCACTTTATAGCGACTATAGCCAAGCATTACTCCAATAGGTAAAAGGAGCAAACCTAGGTAACCCCATGAACTAAAGACATAGGACAACATGACAATTGCTGGTACAAACGCTAGAAAAGGCAGCATTCCCCTAAACATATATCTCCACTTTGCATTGGGTGGTGCGTAATTTTCAATTTCTTGCATCTGATAGTCAGATACAAAATGCTGCAACAAATGATTAATGGCATTTTTCTTTACTAAAGGAAAAAGTACAGTTGAGAAATCTTCTCCTTTATTAATCGAGCCACCAGCACTTTCAATATATACTGTTGCATAGCCTAAAGGCTGCCTGATTAAATTCTCACCAATTCGTATGGCCTGTATCCTTGTTAACGGAATGGTTGTCTGCTTCTTTTCAATCAATCCTCTCGTTATAAAAAGCTCATCTTCTCGTTTTACGACTGTAAAATTGGCGTAGCGAAGGGTCATAATTAATATCCCAACTAACCACGCGATCAATAAGAACAAAGCAATGAGTGCGATGATATAGATTAAAATCGATAGACTGACATATTTTTCAATCGTATTATATAATTTTTCAAATGGTAGATATTCTGCAAACTGACTCAAAAATGCCAGTACACCGGAAATAACAATCCCGATTCCCCCTGAGGTGGATGCAAGGACCAGCAGTTCCTTTGGAGTAATTTGATATGTAAATCTCGTTTTTTGTGTTTCAGTTTCTTCTTCCTCTTGCTTTTTCGAACGGGATAAAATTTCACGTAATTGATTGGCTTCTTCTTCTTTAATAGCTGTTAGAACAGCCTCAGCCTGCATACCCCCACCCGCTGTTTCCACCTGTAGTTTGACCAGTCCAAAAATTCGTTGAATAATACCAGCGGAAACATCTATCGTTTGAATTCGCTCAATGGGTATATAGCGTTTTTTACGGATAATCACTCCATATTCAATTCGTAACTCTCCACTTTCTATCCGATAGGTGTAACGATACCAATGCAAGACTCCATAGATCAACATTAATAGAATAAAAGCACATGCACCTAATAAATAATACTTTTCAAAATCATCCCCCGGCCCAACAAAAAAGAGGAAAACTAAAGGGAGTATCATTTCTTTCAGCTGTTTAAGGAAGCTTAAAATGCCAGCAACCGGATGCATCCGACGTGATTCAAACATCATCTTCATCCACCCTTGCTAATCTTGAAATTGAGTCACGCAATTGGTCTGCTTCCTCCAAATCAAGTGCTGGTATTTCATGAACTGTTGCTGCTGTGGAAATAGTAACAGTAGCTAAATGATGTTTACGCAACAACGGACCTTGCTGAGTATCAACGTGTTGGACGCGGTTCATCGGTATAATTGTTCTTTTTACAATTAAAACGCCACGTTGGAGGTCAATTTCATGTTCATGAACCTCATATCTCCAGCGTTTCCACTTCAGCTTCGGTAAAATGAAAATCGTTAAAATTGACTCAATCATGCAAAGTATAAGTAGACCAGTTAAAATCCAGTACGTCCAATCAAAAAGAATCGTAAGGACTAAGACCGTAATGGCTATAGCCCAACCAATCATAGACGAAATGATTGCAGATGTTTTCCATACTGTTAAGGCACGTGTACTAATCCGATTTTTCGGGATGTCCCTCATAATCAACAACCCCTTCTGAATTGGAATATTATTCTTACCAACCTTCTCAGTATAAATGATTTTGAGAAAATTTGACATAAGAAAAAATAGTAGCCATAGTAACATCCGACTAATTGACACAAGAGTATCTTCTGGGTGATATTCATCCACACTTTGAAGGGGATTTCGTACTGACTCTCGACCGCTTATCCCCTTCATATACTCTATGAAGAGGATTTCGTACTTTTTCTTTACCACTTTTCCTCTTCATCGACTTTATGAAGGGGATTTCGTACTTTTTCTTTACCACTTTTCCTCTTCATCTACGCTATGAAGAGGACTTCTAACAGTATCTCTACTGCTTTTCCTTTTCATCCCCGCAATGAAGAGGATTTCGTACTGATTTATCTACCGTTTTTCCTCTTCATCCACGCTATGA
>NZ_JBPFDQ010000004.1:14017-28074 GCF_059415045.1 Ferdinandcohnia sp. SAFN-114
TTTTCCTTTTCATCCCCGCAATGAAGAGGATTTCGTACTGATTTATCTACCGTTTTTCCTCTTCATCCACGCTATGATGAGAAATCCAAACAGCTCTCGACCACTTTTCGTGTTCATCATTCATACAAACCCAAAAAGGCGTGCTAAACTGTGGTCAGTTTACACGCCTTTTTTTGGTTTGTTAAAATTATTCTTCGTTTTTACGGAAATTGCCGCGTCGATTGCTACTTGAAGAGTAACGATTTCCGCCGGATCCTTGACGACCGCCTGAACCTTGTCGTCCAGCATTTCCTCGACCGCGGTCACGACCACCCTTATAACGCCCACGGTCACGTCCACCACCACGGTTATTATCTCGGTTGTCTCTCTTCACGCGAACAGGTGCTTCCTCAGTTAGTTTAATTGGAGTTGCATCTGGCTCTTTAGTCATTAACTTAATTGCAGCTGCAACAACAGAAACTGAATCATGCTCTTCTAAAAGCTCTTCAGCGATACGAGTATAATATGATAAATTATTGGACTCGATCATAGATACGATTTTTTCCATCGTGATCTTTTGTTGACCTTCTAAAGCCTCATCTAATGTAGGTGGCTTCATTTTGTCCATTTTACGTTTTGTTGTATTTTCCACGTTTTTAAGTTGACCAATTTCTCTTGGTGTTACGAAAGTCATCGCCATACCATGTTTTCCTGCTCTACCTGTACGTCCAATTCGGTGTACATAGCTTTCAGGGTCTTGCGGAATATCGAAGTTATAAACATGAGTCACACCAGAAATATCAAGTCCACGGGCTGCAACATCTGTTGCAACTAATACTTCGATAGATCCTTCTTTGAATTTACGTAAGACGGATATACGTTTTGCCTGACTAAGGTCACCGTGAATACCTTCTGCTGCATATCCTCTTAAATTTAGTGCTTCAGAAAGTTCATCAACACGACGCTTCGTACGTCCAAAGATAATCGCTAACTCTGGAGATTGGATATCTAATAAACGAGTTAGGACATCGAACTTTTTCTTTTCTTGTACTTCTAGGTAGTATTGTTGAATGTTTGGTACTGTTACTTCTTTTGCTTTTACTTTCACAACTTGTGGGTCTTTCATGAAACGCTCAGCAATGCGTTGGATTGGACCTGGCATAGTTGCAGAGAAAAGTAAAGTTTGACGTTCATCGGGAACACCTTTTAAAATTGCTTCAATATCCTCAATAAAGCCCATGTTTAACATTTCATCTGCTTCATCTAGGACAACCGTTTTTACATTTTGAAGCTTAAGAGTTTTACGATTAATATGGTCTATTACACGTCCCGGAGTACCAACAATGATATGAGGGTGTTTCTTAAGTGAACGAATCTGGCGAGAGATATCCTGCCCCCCATAGATTGGTAAGATTCGAACACGGTTGAAGTGCCCGATTTTATGAAGTTCTTCAGATACCTGAATCGCAAGTTCACGAGTTGGTGCAATGACAATTCCTTGAATGTTGTCGTCTTTTACATCAACATTTTCGATAAGCGGAATTCCAAAAGCCGCTGTTTTTCCTGTTCCTGTTTGAGCTTGACCAATTACGTCATGCCCTTTTAATGCTAATGGAATCGTTTGTGCTTGAATAGGCGTTGCCTCTTCAAACCCCATTTTACTAATTGATTTCATTAGGTCTTGACTAATCCCTAGTTCGTTAAAAACTGCCAATTTTTTCATACTCCTTTTTGCTAATCTATTTGTACAATGACAAAATTGACTATTTAGACGGGAAATCTGTATAGACACTGGGCTTTTCGCCTCTAATCAAATGCGCCTTGGCGTATTTGTGCCCGATTTTTTAGGCCAAAAGGAAGTGGATCATAAAGACGTTGGGACATGACGTGCTCCACAGTCTTTACTCTTTTTCCTAAAAGTCACCTCTGAAAAACCGTGGCATCTGCCAGGGGCCTTAACTTTATTCAAACGGGGTTTAGACCCCTAATAAATTTTCGATGCTTTTCTTGCATTCATCCCACATACAATAGTGAGGGCTTTTCTGAATAAAGTTAAATACGATTTTTAAGCTGGATACAAATGTTTGCATCATGATCGCAAAACCTACACATGATGATAAGTGCGTGGTAGGTAGGCATCTGCCTAGTATTTATAGTAGATCAGAATCTAATTCTGCTTAAAAAAAGGACATTTTCCGTGAAATAACGGAAGTAATGCCCTCAGGGTTCACGTCCAAAAAGTTAATAAAAGGGCGTTACCAATTAATTACAAGTTATGCCCTTTTTAACACTGTAGTTGTAATCTTACCACTACCCCTTTATAAATGCAATAAAGCTGAATTTTCAATGATTAGTATATACATTCTTTTGTGGTTTCATGTAAGAATGAATCTACCTCTTTAAATAGTGTTTCCTGGTCCCCACCATAACAAACATGATGCTTTGCACATGGTAAAAAAAGGAGTCTTTTTTGCGTAGATGTGATGACTTGATTCAAGTAATGCGCACTTTTAATTGGGACAATCCCGTCGCATTCACCTTGAACAATTAAGGTAGGCACATTTATTTGGTTTAGCAACGGCCTAATCTTTCTCACAAGCTTTCGAAATTCAATTGTCGCCGATAGAGGAGTGTCAACGATTTTCTTTTTATACCGTAAATAAAGTTCATTTTTATGAAGATTTTTGTTTAGGCCATCGCGAAGCATTAGTTTTATATCGGAAACGAGTTGTTTTGGATTGATATAATAAGCAGCGGCACTTAGTAAGACGAGCTTTTGAATTGGATAACGCGTTGCTAAGTAACCAGCGATTATTCCTCCCATCGAAAAACCGATGACAAATACCTGATCACAAGTATGAAGGAGCTCAACTAACTCTTTTTCTGCATATTCAATCCATTCCAAGTAATGGGTTCCCTTTAAATTCAAATTCTCACCATGACCGGGCAAGGTTGGTGTTCGGACAACCCAATCTGTTGTATGGCGGATATGCTCTGCAAGTGGCTCAACCTCATATGGAGCCCCAGTAAAACCATGTATGAACAGACAGCCAATCACCAAAATTTCTCCTTTCAATCAAATGCGCTTTGGCGTATTTGCGCCCGATTTTTAGGCCTACAGGAAGTAGGTCATAAAGACGTTGCCACAGGAAGTGGCGTATTTAGTCTTTGATCTTACTACTCGAAATTTACTTCTTAAAAATCGTGCATCCGCCGGGGCCTTTTTACTTTATTCAGTCGAGGCTGAATACAGTAAAAATATTTTTGAAATAATTGTAATGTTTTTGTAACATTTATTGTTTTCAAACGTACTAATAAGTAAGAAACAAATTTGGGAGGTTTTAAAATGGACAAGCTATTCAATGAAAACTCAGATTTTATGAAAGAACTATTATCTTACTCCTTAGGTATTTTACTGACTATTCTAATTATACTACCATTTATAAACTAGAAAAGCTCGGCAGGTGCACGCCGAGCTTTTTCTTATTTTTTGAAGGCAAAAATGACTTCCTCGAGCTTCATCCCTCTTGAACCTTTTACTAAAAGTATATCCTCTTCTGATAATAGGTTCCGTAAAGCTTCTATTAGCTTTTCTTTGTCTTGGAACGCAGAAACACGTTCTTCAGGAAAAAGTTCTTTTGCTCCGTTGGCGATATGCTCACCTAATGTACCGTATGTGAATACATAATCAACCTTGTCAGGCTGAATGAAGCGCCCCACCTCTTCATGATATTCATTTTCGTTGTCCCCAAGCTCAAGCATGTCACCCAATACGACTATTTTTTTGCCAGAGGACTTTAAATCATGAACTAGGCTGATGGCAGCTTTCATAGATAGTGGGCTTGCATTGTAAGCATCATTAATTAGTTTTGTACCGTTGACTCCCTCAATTATCTCAAGCCTCATATTCGTAATCTTAATTTGTTTCAAGCCATTTTCGATTTGGTCCCAGGATAATCCGAAATGACGAGCAACTTCAATTGCTGCCATCGCGTTATTAACATTATGTTTTCCTAAAACTGGCACATAAAATTCCTTGTTCTCCTGTTCATTAATGGAAAAATAAGTACCCTCATTTTCTTGTTTAATACGTAACGGATATAGATCATTTTTCGTTGTCTCACCAAAGGTTGTCGTATGAATATCCATTGCCTTAACCCGCTCTGTTAAAAGTGGCTCATCTCCATGATAAATAAGCAAGCCATCCTTAGCTAACCCATCAACAATTTCAAGTTTTGCCTTGGCAATTCCTTCACGAGAACCGAGATCCATCATATGAGATTCGCCAATATTCGTTATAACTGCCACATCAGGACGTGCTAATAAAGTTAGGAATTCAATTTCGCCGAAAGCACTCATTCCCATTTCAAGCACAGCAACTTCCGTATCTTCTTTTAAGCGTAAAAGAGTTAAAGGCAGGCCGATATGATTATTGAAATTTCCTTCTGTTTTTTGAACACGCATTTTCGTTGATAAAACAGCTGTAACCATATCTTTTGTTGTTGTTTTCCCATTGCTTCCTGTAATCCCGACGACTTTTATCGAAAGCTCATCCCTATAGTTTTTGGATAGAGTTTGAAGAGCTTCTAATGTGTCCTTTACAAAGATAACAGGTATTTGCTGTGGTGGATTTGGTTGGTCACTGCCCCATAGTACCGCTACTGCACCATTATCAATCGCTGACTCCACAAATTGGTGGCCATTAAACGTTTCACCGATGATTGGTATGTACAGATTTCCAGGTGAGATCGTTCTTGTGTCAATGGATACACCTTCTATCACAACATTTTGGTATTGTAGATCAAGCTTTTCACCATTTGCCATCAGTGCGATTTGTGCCAATGTCTTTTTTATCATGAGATTCTCTCCTTTCATAAAGAAACACTATTCAGAATTAAGAATAGTGTTTTTTAATCAAATGCGCCTTGGCGTATTTGCGCCCGATTTTTTCGAGCTTGCTCGAAAACTTTCCTTTGAAAAATCGTGGCATCCGCCGGAGGCTTAACTTTATTCAGTCTAGGTCTCAGCCCTTACTAAATTGTATACCTTTATTACATTCATTCCACCCAAAAGAGTGAGATTTGTATTGAATAAAGTTTTTTAGATAGTGTATTTAATCGTTTGTTTTTCGTTATGGCGCTCGATTGCAAGCTCAACTAATTTTTCAATAAGTTCTGGATAGCTTACACCAGCTTCCTGCCAAAGTAATGGGAACATACTGAATGGTGTAAATCCAGGCATCGTGTTAACTTCATTAATGATGACCTTTCCTTCTTTTGTTAGGAAGAAGTCCGCTCTAACTAATCCTGAGCAATCAAGTGCTTTGAACGCTTTAATTGCTTCTGTTTTAACATTTTCATATTGCTCATCTGTGATATCCGCAGGAATGATGAGAGCTGTATCGCCATCTTCATATTTTGCTTTATAGTCGTAAAAATCTTTCTTCGGTACGATTTCTCCAACAACTGAACAGCTAGGATTGTCATTTCCAAGGACACCGATTTCTATTTCGCGGCCAATGATGGCCTCTTCAATAATGACTTTACGGTCAAACATGAAAGCTTCTTCGAACGCTTTTTCCAGGCTTTCACGGTCTGTTGCTTTGCTAATACCAACGCTTGAACCAAGGTTTGCTGGCTTTACAAAGCAAGGATAGCCAAGTTCTTTTTCAACTTTAGCGTACGCCTCTTCTGGATTTTGTTTCCATTCGCTACGAATATATGAAGCATATTTCGCTTGAAGCAACCCAGCTTGACCAAAGATGTTTTTCATAATGACTTTATCCATGCCAGCTGATGAAGCAAGCACGCCATTTCCAACATATGGAATGTTCATAAGCTCAAGCAGTCCCTGAACCGTTCCATCCTCACCATTTGGTCCATGTAACAACGGGAACACAACATCGATTGATTCATTCTGAGCTGATTGCTGCGCAGGAAAAAGCTCTGAATTTAACGAAACAGGTGAAATGGCTGTTCCGGTCTCTTTTAATACTAACTTCTTCACGTCATCAACTGGACCTGTCAATTGATTCCCACGAATCCATTCGCCTTGTTCTGTTATATAAATGGGATGAATATCATATTTTGAGTGATCTAATGCTTTGATAACAGCTAATGCGGTTTGTAAGGAAACCTTATGCTCAGCTGATTTCCCTCCGTATAGCAAGCCTAGTTTTACCTTCATTAAGCTTCCTCCTAAAAATTCGTATACCCTTTATTTTAACATTAACGCTTTTATATTATATAACAATTACATAACATTTCTATAATTTATTACATGTGTCTAGAAATGTGTCTGTCTAGGCTTGAACCTAATTTTTGAATGATGAAGTGTGTGGAATTGCTGTAGCCAGAAAAAATTGCACAATACCAACCTTAGCCAACAACATAAAAAGCCTTGACGAAAAAGTCGTCAAGGCTTTACAACTATTCTAATGCACTAGCGCTTTGGCCAATGGTGTAGATGTGTTCTTGTTGGATGTTTTTTTTAATTTCGAGTGACTTGATATGGTGACCATCCATTTCGATAATTCTAAACTCATAACCCCCAAATGGAATTTTGTCACCAGGGTGAACATCGATTTGCTCTGTTAAAATCCAACCACTTATCGTATCCACATCTGTATCGTCAATTTGTAAACCAAACAAATCGTTAACTTCTCCGATTAAGACCTTACCATCTAAGATGGTAGTCGTATCGTTAATTTTTTGGATGGCCGGTTTTTCATCTGTATCGAATTCATCGCGGATTTCCCCAACGATTTCTTCGATAATATCCTCAACCGTAACCAATCCAGAAGTTCCACCATATTCATCTATTAATATTGCCATGTGTACGCGTTCTTTTTGCATTTTTGCTAATAATTCCTGAATTGGAATTGATTCAATCACATGGATAATTGGTCTCGTATAATCCTCTATTGTTTTCCCATCTGCTCCTGTACCTGTCACAACATCGGTTAGTAGTTCTTTTAGGTTAACCAATCCAATGATATGGTCCTTATCCCCGTCAAGGACCGGATAACGTGTATACTTTTCACTCGTCATAATCGTTAAAATTTCTTGGACAGATTTGTCATTTTCAAGCGCGATGATCTCGGTACGAGGTACCATAATTTCTTTGGCTACACGATCATCAAATTCAAAAATATTATTCACATATTTATATTCAGACTGGTTAATTTCACCATTTTTATAACTTTCAGACAAAATAAGTCTCAATTCCTCTTCGGTATGGGCAATATCGTGTTCTGAGATTCTTTTAAAGCCGAATAATCCAGTTAACAAACGAGCAGAGCCGTTTAATACCCAAATGAACGGAAACATCAATTTATAGAAAAAGATTAATGGTCTAGCAAAAAACAAGGTTATTCGTTCCGCTTTTTGAATCGCTATTGTTTTAGGTGCGAGCTCCCCAACAACTACATGTAAAAACGTAATGGTCAAGAAGGCTAATGCGATTGATAAAACAGTTGAAAACGAATCCGGTATATTTAAAATACCGAATAATGGATGAAGTAAAGCCTCCACAGTTGATTCTCCAAGAAAACCAAGTCCTAGAGCTGTTACTGTTATACCTAATTGACATGCAGACAGGTATTCATCCAGGTTTGAGATGACAGTCTTAGCAGCAGTTGCGCTTTTCCTCCCTTCTGCTACGAGCTGGTCGATGCGAGTGCTTCTTACTTTTACAATCGCAAACTCCGACGCTACGAAAAAGGCAGTTAACGCAATCAAAATTGCAACCATGACCAAATTAAATATCTCCAAATAGTTTCCTTACACGTCCGAAACGAGTAAGGATTACACCTCCTAAATAGGTAAGTTTTTAGATGTTGTTCAAAAAGTCGGCCGAAAATGACACATCGAATTTCTGCGTTGGCTTGCTTCTCCGTTCATCACGTATTTACTCATACGTTCCGGTACTCAAAGCTGCACCGCCTTGAAATTCTCGGTCCTTTTTACCCTCCTTTTTGAAACTCCATTTCAGTTTTTTAGTATTCTTTCAATTAGATTACATGAAATGTTGTTTATATAAAGTATTTATGACAATGATTTTTTATTCTCTTAGAATGAATTTTTATTCTGCAAGTTTCATAACTATATGATTCTTTAATTCAAGTAAACAGAACCATAATTAACTTTGCAAGTGCCATGCTTTGTGAAGACATCTTATTCAATACCGATCTTTGTTGCTCTGCGGATAATCCCTCAAGCATCGGCTTTATTTCTTTAAGTTCAGTTTCTAGGTATTCCATTCGCTTTGATAAATCCTGTGTGTATTTTAAGACTTTCTCTTGCTCTACACGGTTTGTTTTAAATAGCTCTACCTTTTCCTTGATTTCAAGTAAAGGGATGTTTAACTCCTTATACTGTGCTACAAGATGAAGGGTTTCCACAGCTTCATCACCATAGAATCGATAGTTAGAGTCTGAGCGTTCAGGAGTTAAAATACCTAATTGTGTGTAATAATCAATCGTACGCTTTGATACATTTGCTTCTTTTGCTAATTCTCCAATACGGTATAACTTCCCAACGGCTTCACCCCTTCTATAAGAAGTTCAATAAGTCCGGTGAAAATGACACATCGAATTTCTTCGTTGGCTTGTTTTTCCGTTGCTTACGTATTAACTACATACGCTCCGCTAGTCAAAACTGCGCCGCCTAGAACTTCTTGGTCCTTTTCATCCTCCTTTTTGAACACCCTTCTATCAGTCTTCTACTCTTCTATTATATGTATAATAAACCGTACAGTCAAACGTGATGGTTTTTCGGTACGGTTTTGACCCAATGTTTTTATTACCTTTTCTCCCTTGGGGTTTCTTTTGCTTTTAGGCTATAGAGGCCCCCTTTTATATGTGCAAGAGGCAGGTTCTTATGTCTTTTTCTCAAGACTTTGGCGGCTTGTTTACTACGTATTCCTGTTTGGCAATATAAAATAATGTCTTTATCGGTTGGAATCTCAACTTTCTTTCGTTTAATTTTAGACAATGGGAAATTTATGGCACCTTTTATATGATTTGTTTGGTATTCATAAGGGTTTCTCACATCAATGATTGCAATATCCTTTTGCTTTTTCAGTACTTCTTTAAAATCAGCTTCCGATAATTGTTTGAGGTCCTTTACTGGTTTAAAGGTATCATAAATTAAAATAATGAAGATAATGCCTAAACCTATTTGAAGCATTGTAATCGTATCCATTTTCCAACATCCTTTTCATAAGTTAATCCTATTATAAGCGAAAAATAATAGAAACGAAAAACCTATGTGACATCGTACTCTTTTTGCGTTAATGTAGATGGGGTAATAGTTTAACTTTATCCAGTAGCGGTTTAAACCCGACAAATAAAGTTAAAGCCTCCGGCGATGCCACGATTTTCCAATGAGAGTTTTTTAATCATAAGAACACGCCACTTCCTGAGGTCCGAAAATCGGGCGCAAATAGCCAAGGCGCATTTGATAAGATTGGAGTTTTATACAATTGGGACAAGCAATGAAACGATTTTTGGCTGGTATTGTGTTTATCACTTATTCATTATTTCTAATATATTGGATGTTTTTTGCATTTTCCCGGACAGAAGGAGGGGAATTCAGGTATAATTTCACACCCTTTTCAACAATCAAAAATTACTTTACGTATTATGATCATTTCCCTTTTCATATTTGGATCATTAATATTGCAGGAAATATAGGAGTTTTTATACCATTTGGAATCGTGCTGCCGATTCTTTTTCCAAAGCTTTCAAATTTCTTTTTATTTATCTTCGCTTTTGTCATTGGGATCACATCCCTTGAGGTTCTGCAGCTTTTTAGTATGCTCGGTAGTTTTGATGTAGATGATATTATTCTGAATACAGTTGGGGCTGTAATTGGCTTTATTTTATTGCAAATCATGAGAATTCGTAAAGCAACACGCAAAAAAAGGAGATGAGGTCAAATACACCCTTGTATTTGGAACCTCATCTCCTTTATCGATTAACGGAAGCAGCCATTCTTATATATGTATGACGTTTTCCGCGGATAGCGATTGAATAGGTCATTATGTTTTCTGGGACAGCAATTCCATGATATCCGGCATCTCCAATATGGTAAATATCCGCACCTGCCATTTTACTAGTTAATGCAATTTGACGGATAGTTGCTTCATCAGCACCTTCTTGGCTCGTACCGATTGTCAGCATTACCATTGCTCCCTTTGAATGAACAAAACGTACATTTTTCTCGGTTGCTTCAAGAGTAATTCCCGGAACCGTCCCAGGCGCTGGCATTAAGATGACGTCTGCCCCTGCTTCTATAAAACTTTCTAACGTTTGCTCTGAAATGATTCCACTGCCCGATTCATTAGCAACACCTGCACCATGCATTTTGCCAGCGATGATAAGGCCCTCACTTCCAAGTACCTCACGAGCCTTCTTTATAGCAACAACAATTTCATTATTTGTAACGCCTGTTTTTGGATTGCCCGTTAAACAAACAAAATCGAAGCCAAGCTTTTTTGCTTCACGTAAAGATTCTTCTGTTGCTAAACGCCCTTTCGGAAGCTTACTTAACGTTTCAAGTTGCATCGCATTTGGGTCAACTGGCTCTAAATTCAATCCGATGGGTCTTCCTGTTAACTCCTTTAATTTCTCGACAATTGATTCTCCCTCTTGTGCTTGAAAACCTTCTACAAAAGGAGAAAACACATCAAAATAATTAAAGATTAACAAATCGGCGCCAAATGCTGAGGCCATTTCTGCGTTCGTCACTGCCGGATACATGGGTTGGAAGGAACCAATCACCTCTGATAAAATGACTCTTCCCTCTGAGGCTTTTATGGCTTGCTTTAAATCCTGGCCGTTCATTTTTTTGAAGTCTGAGGCTGTGCAATCTAATAAACGTTTCAAGATGTTACCTCCTAAATTATGTTCGAACCATTTCGACCTTATATTTATATCGGTCAGCTCTATAATAGGATTTTACAAATTCGAGCGGCTGCTGACCCTCTAGGTATGAAATTTGCTGAATGTAAAGAACAGGTGCTCCTACCTTAATTCCTAAAGCAGCCGCCTCACGCTTGTAGGCAGTAGTTGCTTCAAGCTCCTGGACTCCAGAAGTAAGATGTAATCCAATTTCACTCTCCACATACCGATAGATAGAGTGCTCCGCCACTTCTTTTGTTAAGCCGGGCACTAGATCTTCTGACATGTAAAAAACTTCAAACGCAATCGGCTGCTGGTCTGCTAGTCGCAAACGTTCTATTTGGTAGACCTTAGCCCCTTCTTCTATCTGTAGTTTAGAGGCAATCAGTGAATCTGCTTCAATTACTATAAAATCTAAGACCTTTGTTCCTGGCTCAAGCCCTCTAGAACGCATATCCTCAGAGAAGCTCGTTAAGCCCCGTACATTCTTCTCAAATTTCTTAACTGCTACAAAGGTCCCTTTTCCCCGTTCCCTTTGTAAGTAACCTTCATTCACAAGATTAGTGATAGCTTGTCGTACTGTCATTCGACTGATTTGGTACTTCTCCGCAAATTCTCTTTCAGATGGGATCATTTCACCAGGCTTAAGCTCTTTTTTATCGATTTTTTCACGAATATATTGCTCAATCTGAAAGTAAATAGGTACGGGTGAATTCTTCTTTATCATGAGCAAAGCCCCTCTTCACTTCAGCATCCACCAATGAAAGTGCCTCTTCGTCCGCAATAATTGTTACGTCAGGGTGATTCTTAAGAACAGTTGCTGGAATCGTTTCAGTAACTCCCTCGTTGATTACCTTTTCGAGAATCTCTGCTTTTGATTTTCCTGATATGAGTAAAAGGATTTTCTTACTTTTCATTATCGTGGAAATTCCCATTGTAATTGCATGTGTTGGTACTTCATCAATGCTATTAAAAAAGCGCAAATTCGCTTGGCGTGTCGATTCTTCAAGCTCAACAACATGTGTTTTTGCATTAAAAGATGTTCCAGGTTCATTAAAACCAATATGGCCATTAACTCCAATTCCAAGAAGTTGAAGATCGACCCCACCTAATTCCGAAATCACCTTTTCATATACTTGGCACTCTTCTTCGTAATCCTCTGCCAATCCGTTAGGAATATGGATATTATCTTGATTAATATTGATATGTGAAAAAAAGTTTTCCATCATGAAATGGTGATAACTATTAGGATGGTTCTTTTCAATTCCTAAATATTCATCGAGATTTACAGTATGAACTTGCTCATAGGACGTCTTATTTTGTCCGTGGTCCTTAATTAACTCCTTATAGGTTCCAACAACTGTTCCACCAGTTGCAAGACCTAATAGCGAGTTTGGTTTTTCTTTTACTTGATGTGAAATGACGGCCGCAGCATATTGGCTCATTTCGTCAAAATTTTTAACTGCTACAACTTTCATCTGTTATTCCTCCCTATTTGAATACGCAAGTTTTCCACGACAAATTGTCATGATTACTTCTAATTGATCATTCACGATCACAACATCAGCATCTTTTCCAGCCTTAATACTACCTTTTCGATCAAACACATTTATTTGCTTTGCCGGATTAACAGCTGTCATTTGTGTAATGTCTTGTAATGAACAATCTGCGAATCTCATCATATTTCGAACTGCATCATTCAATTTTAAGATACTTCCTGCTAAGGTTCCATCTTTTAATACTGCACGTTCTCCATTCACGATTACTTCTTGTCCACCTAGGTCATATGTGCCTGCGCCAAGGCACTTCGCACGCATCGCATCGGTTACAAGAATGGAGCCTTCACTCCCTTTAACTTTATAGGCAAACTTAACCATTTTTGGCGCTATATGAATCCCATCTACAATCATTTCACATTTTACTTCATCATGTAAAAGAACAGCACCAGCTACACCCGGCTCACGGTGATGGATTCCACGCATCCCGTTAAATAAATGGGTAGCATGAGATACTCCAGCTTCTATCGCAGCCTCAACCTCATCGTATACGGCATCAGAATGGCCAATGGAAGCAACTACACCTGTATTTTTCAAATGGGCTGTTAGCTCTAGACCTCCTGGTTCTTCTGGTGCCAATGTAACAAGACGTATATTATTGCCTGATAAGGTTTGCCATTGTTTAAACAGTTCCACATCGGGGTTAATAATATTATCTGGGTGCTGTGCTCCCGCTCTTTTCGGAGATAAAAATGGCCCCTCTAGATGTGCCCCCAAAATTTCTGCATGACCTGTACTTTGTTTTGGCATATAATCAGCGATATTCCCAATTGCATGCTCTATATCTTGCTTCGACTTCGTCATCGTTGTTGCAAGAAAACTTGTTGTACCTTCCTTAGGCAATGCTTTTACCATTGTTTCTAATGCATCAGGGGTTGCGTCCATAACATCTGCCCCGCTTGCCCCGTGTATATGTAAATCGATCATACCTGGGATTAATGAGTAAGATTCATCAAAGTTGACAACTTCATCTTGATCACTTGCTTGGAAGTCAGCCATTGGCGCTACTCTCTTAATCCTTTCCCCATCGATTTCAATAAACCCTTTTTCGATGATACCGTCTTCTGCGTATATAGTTAGGTTAGTAATAAACATGTCAAGGACTCCTTTTATGTTTCATCTCATTCATTATATCTTGAATGAAGGCTAGTTGTCTATACCACTCAATACTTTGTTATTTTTACCTTACTTTTCCCCTCTTATCCTAAAATTATTGTGTTTTACAATAAATAAAAGAACCGTCCAACTTGGAAAAACGGCTTATTTAGGGTCGCAAACATACCAATTATCTTGTTAATAACAACCTTGGCAAAAAAGCTATTGAGCAATTCAGATAAACTCCGGACAAGCGGAAGGAATTTCATTGCGGGTGAGTCCGAAGGTGAGCTTACTTCAGACATGCAAGGGCAGTTTCTGTTCAGGTCTGTCCGAATGGATCTGACTTCAGACAAGCAGAAGCATTTTAAGCGCGGTCGAGTCCGAAGGTGAGCTGGCTTCAGACAATAAGAGGCTTTTTTAGCGTGGTTGAGTCCGAAGGTGAACTTACTTCAGACAAGCGGAGGCAGTTTCAGCGCCGTTGAGTCCGAAGTTATGCTGACTTCAGACACACAAGGGCTTTT
>NZ_JBPFDQ010000004.1:28174-50251 GCF_059415045.1 Ferdinandcohnia sp. SAFN-114
GCAGCTACGTTCTGTCCGAAGATGAGCTAGCTTCAGACATGCAAGAGCATTTTCATCGCCGTTGAGTCCGAAGTTATACTGACTTCAGACAAACACGGGCTTTTGCAGCTACATTCTGTCCGAAGATGAGCTAGCTTCAGACAAACAAAGGCTTTTTCTGCTCAGTTCTGTCCGAAGGTGAGCTGGCTTCAGAAAAGAAGAGGCTTTTTTAGCGTGGTTGAGTCCGAAGTCGAGCTTACTTCAGACAAGCAGAGGCAGTTTCATCGCCGTTGAGTCCGAAGTTATGCTGAATTCAGACACACAAGGGCTTTTGCAGCTACGTTCTGTCCGAAGATGAGCTAGCTTCAGACATGCAAGAGCATTTTCATCGCCGTTGAGTCCGAAGTTATGCTGACTTTAGACAAACACGGGCTTTTGCAGCTACATTCTGTCCGAAGATGGGCCTACTTCAGACAAGAAAAGGCATATTCAGCTCAGGTCTGTCCGAAGGTGGGCCTACTTCAGACAAGCAGAGGCATTTTCATCGCCGTTGAGTCCGAAGTTATGCTGACTTCAGACACACAAGGGCTTTTGCAGCTCCGTTCTGTCCGAAGATGAGCTGGCTTCAGACAAACAAGGGCAGTTTAAGCGCAGGTCTGTCCGAAGGTGAGCTTACTTCAGACAAGATAAGGGCTTTTTCTGCTCAATTCTGTCAGAAGTTACTCTATTCAGACAAGCGAAGGTATGCCCAAGAAGAATGTGTCCGAAGTGACTTTCCCTTAAGCAAATAACAGTTTCTTAAAAAATAAAAGCGTGAATTCGTATGTGAATTCACGCTAAAAGTGTATTGAAATATACCGTTTTGGAACTCTGACCCGTCCAACTTAGGAAAGCCTCTTTTTCATTCTTATTTCTCTTTACGAATTTTATGGACTTCATCTGCAACGAATTGAACGTTTGTTCCTACAATAACTTGAATACTGTTTTTACCAACAATATTGATTCCAGGAACCCCTGTTGCTTTAATTTTTTTCTGATCAACTTTATCCATGTCTTTAACTTCTAAACGCAAGCGAGTTACACAGTTATCAACCGATGTTACGTTCTCATCTCCACCTAAACCTTCATAGATTTGAGCGGCCATACTAGCGAATCTTGATTTACCATCTGACTGTGTAGTTGTTTCGGTAATTTCCTCATCTTCACGACCAGGTGTTTTAAGATTAAATTTAACAATTAGGAAACGGAATAGCACATAATAAATAACCGCTATGATAAGTCCCTGTACTAGTAGCATCCATGGTTGGTTTGCGATTGGGTTTCGAAGACTTAGGAAAAAGTCAACAAAGCCTGCACTAAATGCAAAACCAGCAGTCCAGTGGAATGTAGCTGCCACAAATAAAGAAATACCGGTTAATGCAGCATGCACCACATATAATCCTGGTGCTAAGAACATGAATGCAAATTCTAATGGTTCGGTAACACCAGTGAAGAATGCCGCGAAAGCCGCTGCCATTAGTAATGATGCTGCTTGTTTCTTTCTTGTGGATTTTGCTGTATGGTACATCGCAAGAGCTGCGGCTGGCAAACCAAACATCATAACTGGGAAGAATCCGGCTTGATATCTACCAGTAATACCTTTTTCGCCAGCACCACTTAAGAAATTATTTATATCATTAATACCTGCTACATCAAACCAGAATACGGAATTTAATGCATGGTGAAGACCAGTTGGAATTAGAAGTCTGTTAAAGAATCCATATAATCCGGCACCTACTGCACCTAAATCAAGAATACCTTTACCAAACGCAACTAATCCTGAGTAAATAACTGGCCAAACAAATAACAACACAAGTGATGCTACTAGCATTGCAACAGATGTTAGAATTGGAACAAGTCTTTTTCCACTAAAGAATGCTAGTGCGTCAGGTAATTGTACATCACTGAAACGATTGTACATGATGGAAGCAATAATACCTGAGATAATCCCAATAAATTGGTTTTGAATTTTTCCAAATGCTGCATTTACCTCAGTTGGATCAACCCCTTGAAGCATTGCCACCGTATTTGTAGCAAGTAAGGTTGTGACTGTTAGGTATCCCACTAACCCACTTAATGCAGCGGAACCGTCTTTATCTTTCGACATTCCTAATGCGACACCTACTGCAAAGAGTATCGACATGTTGTCAATGATGGCTCCTCCTGCTTTTATTAAGAAAGCTGCTATCGGACTTCCCCCACCCCATCCTTGTGGGTCAATCCAATAACCGATCCCCATCAAGATAGCCGCTGCAGGCAATACTGCAACCGGTAACATTAATGAACGACCAAGTTTTTGAAGATATTTCATCATGATGATTTCCTCCTTTATTTTTGTGATTTTCTGCTATTCTTCGGTTTTAACTATTAATATTTCAAGAATGATTTCATTATGTTTAACGCTTACACGTTAGTGTAACCAAAGGATAGTCAGATTAATTACTGCAACTCATTTTATCACCGGGCTGTGTAGTTGTCTATACCACTCCTAAAAGTTGTTTTACATCAAATATTTCGATTATTCAAATGAAAATCCTCACTTTTATCTACCAGAATATTACTAAAGGTGTATAGAAGTTGAAATTTATATATATTAAACTGAGGATAAGCATTAATTAGGAGGTAGTATTCCATGAAATTGGGTGATAAAGTCGTTTATAAAAACGATTTGTATGAAGTTTTGTACGTTTATGAAAATGGAATGTATGAGATCAAACAAATGGAATTACTATTTAAGGTAGAGCTTGTTAATAGGAATGAGCTCATACCTGCTGCTTGTTAAACCCGCTTGTTTTTCCTCCATTTAGAGGTTTAAAAAATCCATTGTTCTTATGACAATGGATTTTTCTTTATTCCTAAAACTTCTTCAAAACCGCACGAACCGGACTACCGTCAGCACCCTCAATTGGGAGTGGCAGCGCAATTAATTCATAATCTCCAGGTTCTACATGTTCTAAGATGATTCCCTCAAGTATATTGATTCCATGCTTATGCAATTGATGATGAGCCTGTAAATCTTTACTATCTAATTGATCGACAGAAGGAGTGTCCACTCCAATCAATTTAATCCCTTTTTCAGCCAAGTAAAATGCAATTTCTGGATTTACACTTGTAATGGCGGTAGGAAATCGGTCCCGATTTTTCCATGAATTTGTACGTATTAAGAGCCGTTTAACACCAGATAAGTCAAACCTTTTTAAATCCTCAATCTCGATTTCCTTTTTTTCTGACACCTCAATAACTCTTGCTTTTCCTACATATAAGTCAAGGTCTAGTTCATGCACCTTTTTCCCTTCATTGTCAAAGTGAAATGGAGCATCAATATGAGTTCCAATATGAGTACTTGTTGTGATTTGTCCGACATTTACTGTTGAAGCTTCTTCAATGGACCATGTAAGAGTGTAGTTAAATGGGGTATCATTTGGCCACTCTTGTGTTGTATGACTTAAAGGCTGAGAAATATCAATGATTTTCATTGCTTTCACCTCTTGGATTTTGTATTTGCTTTCTTCCTTTATTTTAATGGAAGTTGATACTTTCGTTAAGGTGTACGATGGCTTTTTGCCAATCCGATTCTCTTTTATTACCACCAATACTTTCGCTACTGCAGAGCAAAATATAAAAGTAAATCGAATCATGCTAAGGAGGAATTCACATTGCAAAGATTTACAAAAACAGGTATCGCAATTCTTGGCTCTGCAATGCTTTTAATGTCCGCATGTAACAATAATAACGACAATGCTGCAGATGACAATAACCGTTCAGCAAACGTTGAAAGTGTGAATAACGGCTATATCATTAAACAAGACCGTCCCTATCGCACGACAATGTCAAGTGATAGATATCCACATACTACAAGCGTACAACATGCAAGAGGAGAACAACAGTATTCTCGATTTATCAATAAAAAAATTGTTGTTCGTACTCCTGACGGTACAAACGCAATTCCAAACGATTTTAATCGTTTTATAGGTGGTAATGGAAATAATGCTGTACCAGCACCGAATAATAATGTAACTCCGGCGCCTGATTACCCAGCAGGTGACACAGCGCCTGAACAAAACCGTCAGCCTGCAACCCAGCAGCCTGCTCCTGCCCCAGCCCCTGCAGCTGGAATTAGTAATTTTGAAAGACAGGTTATTGACCTTACGAATGCACAGCGTACGAAAAATGGCTTATCTGCTCTTAAAGCCGATACATCATTAAGTAAAGTTGCGAAAACAAAAGCTAATGATATGCAACAAAAAAATTATTTCTCTCATACAAGTCCGACTTACGGATCTCCGTTTGATATGATGAGGGATTTCGGTGTATCGTACAAGACAGCAGGTGAAAATATCGCAAAAGGACAAGCATCACCTGAGGCAGTAGTAAACGCTTGGATGAACAGTGAAGGACACCGTAAAAACATCCTAAATCCAAACTTTACTCATATCGGAGTTGGGCACCAAACTAGCGGTAACTACTGGTCACAAATGTTTATTGGAAAATAAAGAGAGAATCCCTGACTTAACGGGGTGCTCTTAAAAAAAAACGGGGCTGACATCTATGGATGTCGCCCCGCTTTTACTTGTTATTTATTAATTTTTACAAACTTACGTTTTCCGACTTGAACAATCATGTCGTTTGTTATTTCAAGCTCTAGATGTATATCTTCGACTTTTTCGCCATTTAGTTTGACTCCACCATTTTGGATCATTTTTCTAGCTTCTCCTTTAGACTTTTGTAAATCCAATTGAACAAGTAAATCAATGATCGAAATATTATTTTCTCCTGACCAAATTACTTCTGGAATATCGTCTGGAATGACACCTTTTTGAAAGACTGTCTTAAAATGTTCTTCTGCCTGTTGAGCTGCATCCTCACCATGGTACATTCTTACAATTGTTCTTCCAAGAAGCATTTTTGCATCACGTGGGTGTAGAGTGCCATTTTCTATTTTAGCCTTGATTTCATTCTTTTCTTCCAAAGCAAGGTCTGTCACTAAATCAAAGTATTTGGCCATCATTTCATCCTGAATGGACATTGTTTTGCCATACATATCATTTGGTGCCTCATCCACACCAATGTAATTACCTTTTGACTTAGACATTTTTTCAACGCCATCAAGTCCTTCTAATAGTGGAAGAAGAATCACAACCTGCTTTTCTTTACCAAAATGCTCTTGTAAATGTCTTCCCATTAACACGTTGAAATGCTGGTCATTTCCACCTAGTTCAATGTCACTTTCAAGGGCAACAGAGTCATACCCCTGCATAAGTGGGTAGAAAAATTCATGAAGAGAAATTGGCTTTCCTGTTTCTAAACGCTCAGAGAAGTCATTCCTTTCAAGTAAACGAGCAACCGTAATACTTGCCGCTAAGTTAATAATATCCTCAAAATTTAGCGTTGATAGCCATTTGGAATTATAATGAAGCTCAACCTTCTCCATGTCTAATACTTTTCCAAATTGTTCAAAATATGTTTTCGCATTATGTTTCACTTCTTCATCTGTCAATTGTTTACGGGCAACAGATTTTCCAGTTGGGTCCCCAATTTTCCCTGTAAAGTCACCGATTAAAAGCTGGATCACATGACCATTTTCCTGGAATTGTTTTAATTTATTTAATACCACTGTGTGTCCCAAGTGAACATCTGGCGCTGATGGGTCAAGCCCGAGCTTCACTTTTAATGGCTGGTTGGTCACAATCGACTTTGCAATTTTTTGTTTTAATTCATGTGCTGGGACAACCTCTTGTACCCCATTTGTGTAAATAGCAAATTGTCTTACCAGTTCTATTTTTTGTTCGCCTGTTAACTGTTCAATAAAATTCTCCATTTGGTTTCCCTCCGGTTTGTTCATTTACTAAAATTATTTCTAGGTTTTTCTTTCATATCTGTTGCCGCTTTTGTCTGTGTCATGCAGCCTCAGAGCTATTTCAGCCTATTCTTAGACCACTTTTGTCCACGACACACCGCCTCAAAGACATTCAAACCTAAATTCAAACTTCTTTTGTCTTCGAGACATCCTCTCAAAGACATTTCGTACAAATCTTGACCTACCTTTGTCCGTGATCACCAATAATCTGATGAAAACACAAAAAACCACGCCCCTAAAAAGGGACGTGGTTGCACGCGGTACCACCCTTGATTGAAGATATGTATCTTCCGCTTCATTCGAATAACGGCTCGTCCGTTCTTTGCTAATTTTCACTAAATATGAGTTCACAAAGAAAGCTCAAGGAGGTAATTCACATTTATCTTTGTTCCGGTTTTCACCAACCACCGGCTCTCTAATACAGGGAGATAAGCTGCTACTGATTCCTATCATCACTTTACTATTCAATATAAAGGCTATTTTAACGAATAATTCACTATTTAACAAGCAAAAATCCACTTCCGTTTTATACGCATATAAAGGGAAGTGGATTGTAAGCGCTTAATTATATTTTCAACACTATTACTGCAAAATTAAATTTCCTGCAAATGCTATATCTTGGATCATCACCGGAAGGCCACCCGCTGGTGTACTCAGCAATACTTTGTCGCCTACTTTACACAATAACAATTGTCTTCCAACCGGAGATAAAAATGAGATACATCCTGTATCCGGGTCAGATTGTTTCGGTAAACATATATAATAATCCTCTGTATCGTCTTCTCCATCAAACATAACCGTTACCTTTGTTCCAATAAAAACCTTAGGTATGGGTTCTACCGCACCACTATCCACATAGCTTTTAAGTTCATTGACATAAGAACTAAAGAACGTCCGATTCCTTTCATTAAATGGTGTGGAGGATGAATAGAGATTGTTTAATTCTGGCAAGTTTTGGTCGATATACTGGAGCTGATCATTAAAATAATCCTTATGGCTCATAGTAGATATCCTCCTTGCTAGGATCAAACACTCTGCAAAATTTCATTTTCACCTTCATTTTTGTTTCCCCTTCCCTTTTTTATATAAAAATATAGGCCTTCCTTATACAAAGAAAGGCCTACCACACATTTCCAATTATACCATATCCATTCCTACAAAACTAGCAACCTAGTAGTTGTTCAGCTGTATCTTTTGTCACCCTAATAAAAAAGTAGCTACCCGAAGATAGCTACTTTATCCATTGTCACCTATGCAACAATAAGTTTTATTTTATTTTCAGAAGGATCTTTTGTTACCATGACTCCATCTTCTTCTTGGACATATGCCCCAATTTTCTTTAGGTTTTCAATGGTTGTTTGTAATGCATTTTCGGTTGGTAATACAAGTGTAAACCGCTTAATCCCTGCACTATTTTCAGATGGCGCAGGTGCCCCTACACCATTCCATGTATTTAGACCAATATGGTGATGATACCCGCCTGTTGAGATAAACAATGCCATCCCTCCGTAGCGAGTTACAACATCAAAACCAAGACCTTTGGTATAGTATTCCTCTGTCTTTGCTAGTTCAGATACATGCATGTGAATATGACCCATGACCGTTTCTTCTGGAAGTCCGGTCCATTTTTTGCCATTCGCAGCAGCCAGTACACCTTGCCCATCAAGAGGCTCTGTCACCATTTTCACTTCGCCATTTGACCATTCCCATTCTGTATCAGGGCGGTCTGCATAAATTTCAATGCCATTTCCATCTGGATCATCTAAATAGAGGGCTTCGCTCACTGCGTGATCAGACGCGCCAATTGGTATATTATTTTGGACTAAATGATAAAGTACTTTTCCAAGCTCTGCACGGGATGGTAAAAGCAATGCAAAATGGTAAAGTCCTGTACGACGCGGTTCCTTAGGAACTATGTTTTCAGGCTGTTCGATTGATAACAATGCTGTTTTCCCATCTGCAGTTAAAAGCGCCTTTCTACCCGATTGTTCTAATACCTTAAATCCAATTATATTTTGATAAAACGTTAAGGAACGCTGTAAGTCGGTTACTTTTAATTCTACAAGCTCTACAAATGTATATGGTGGGCGTTGATATTTCATATTTTATGCCTCCTAAATTTTGCATTACTGACTTACTTTATGTAAGTAATTATATTTTCGTAATTAAATTATGTCAAGTAAGTTTATAATTTCTTACAATACGCTATAATATAGAAATAGGGGTGAGGGAAATATGGATTCAAGTGTAATTTGTCCTAAATTTGAAAAAGCTATGAGTTTACTTGGCCAACGCTGGACAGGACTCGTGATTTATCAACTTCTTTCAGGTCCACAGCGTTTCTGTACAATTGAATCATCGATAGGAATTAGTGGAAGAGTTCTTTCAGAAAGACTCAAAGATCTTGAGAATCAAGGTATTGTAAAAAGGCATGTGTACCCAGAAACCCCTGTACGCATTGAATATTCGTTAACCGAAAAAGGGCGGGCCTTAAAACCTTTGATGGATGAAATTCAAAAATGGTCGCAGGACTGGGTTAAAATAGAATCATAAATCACCAACGTAGAGCAGATTGTATTAGAAGCAATCTGCTTTTTTCTTTTAATACGCCTCAGGTCCTAATTAAAAATATATCGGTGGTGCGTTACTTAATTCTTAATCCTCTTTTAAGATAGGGTTAGAATAAATGATAAAGGCAGGTTAGAAAATGAAGAAAATCTTAATTATATTTTTCATTCTTATTGGGGCTTATCTCGTAATGACAAACCTCTACCGAATTCCTGGACTTCCTTTTGGGAATTCTGGAGACTCAGCTAAGGTTACGGAAAGAATTGATGAAATCGAAATTGATATAACATCAATCAGTACGACGGTCATCCCTGACAATCGTGATGACGTAAAAGCAGAGTTAAAAGGTAAAGGTGAAGTTCATGTTACAAAAAGCGGTGACTCAATAGAAGTCACATATGAACGTGGATTCTTCAACTGGAGCTGGTTCCCTTTCTTTGACAATACGAAACTCACCGTCTATATCCCGGAAGACTTTGAAAAAGAACTCTCACTAAGAGTAGGATCTGGCCATTTAGAATTCGATGGTTCACCTATGAAAATGAACGAACTCTCAACCGAAGTCCAATCTGGAAATGTACGTTTGGAAAACCTTTCTGCTGAACACTTTACACACAATGTAGCTTCTGGAAATTCTAGAATTAAGAATCTTACAACAAAAAGTGGTGAAATTGATGTTCGTTCCGGGAATGTAACCATTGATGAATATGAGGGAAAACTTGAAGCTGAAGTGCGTTCTGGACGATTAAAAGCAAGCCTTTCAAAACTTACTGATTCGATTAAAGCAGATGTTCGATCCGGCTTACTTGACCTTGACTTACCAAATGATGCTGATTTTACATTAGAGGGTAAAGCAAATAGCGGCTACATTTCTAATGATTTTTCCCTTGATGAATCCACAAGAAATAAAGGCAGCATTGAAGGTAAACATGGTGCAGGTACCTATGATGTGAAAATTGAAGTGAGTAGCGGAAAAGTGGACATCAGATAATGCAAAGCGCTCGAATACGGGCGCTTTTCCTAAGGAAGGAGGTTTTACGAATGGAACAATCTACACCATCTACTCGAATCCGAATTGGACGAGGAATTTACTTCTTATTTGCCGCAATTTTTGCCCTATTCATTATCGGACAAGTATTTTCAGCTGGGATGGCCATTTTTGTAGGCGCCGAAAATTGGTTGAAACATACAACACTTGTTCATATTTTTGGTTTTAATATACTTGTTCTTATGCTGATTGCAGCTTTCGTTGGAAAATTGCCTCGGTGGGGGTATGGATATGTAATTGGACTTGCAGTACTCGTCTTCGGTATGTATTTTAGCGCAAACTTTACAAGGGTTGCACCGTGGGTTGGGGCCTTGCATCCCGTCTTGGCAATGGTCTTATTCATAGTATCCGTTAGTGTTGTTATCGATACGTGGAAATTAATTATGAAAAAATAGATAAAAAGAATCGTAGGTTTCATACAGATTGGTCCCTACGATTCTTCCCTCTATTGATAGGCTGGTTGGCCAAGCAAAGTTTCTAAATCCACTATTTCATAGCCCTGCTCTTGTAATTCCTCAATGATACGTGGTAAGGCCTCATATGTATCGTACTCATCAGAGTCTGTGTGCATGAGTATGATGTCACCGTTTCGAATGTTTGAAAATACATTGGAGTATATGACATCCGTACTTCTTTGAGCCCAATCAAGTGAATCAATTGACCAGATAATGATTGAGACATTATTTTCTTTTGCTACCTCTACCACCAATTCATTTGTTGAGCCGTACGGCGTTCTTACCAATGCGGGCTCTTTACCTATGATCTCTTCAATCGCAGTCCCTGCCATTTCTATTTCATTACGAATTTCAACTTCGGACAACTTATCTAATTGAACATGATGGTAGCTATGACTTAAAACAAGATGCCCCTTTTCATAGGCTTCTTTCACTACCTCTGGATGCTTCTCGGCTTCACTTCCCAGAAAGAAGAAATTCCCCTTGACTCCATAATTATCCAAAACCCCAATCACAGCTGATGTCACCGTACTATCTGGCCCATCATCAAACGTTAAAGCCACTTGTTTTTTATTAGGACCATTGATATACACATTTTCTTGAGTTTTTGAGAATTCAATAATCTCTTCCCGCCATTTTTGCATGGACGCTACGGTCTTTTTTTCTAGGTAAGGAGATTCCCCTTTTATTTCAAGAAGGTATTCATTTTTCCAGGATGAATCAACAGAAAATCTTGCGTTCGGAATCGTTTCTTCTTTCTGTTCAATGTTGTGATTCCCGTATGCAACTCCCCCAACTTCCTTCATTTCTTGAGATGAACAAGAAGTTAACATAAAAACCAAACATATCATACATAATAAAAACACCCTTTGAACCATGACAGCGCTCTCCCCCTTTTCTTCATTCTAAACAGACAAAACATATATGGAAAGAATATTTAGTAATTTTAGCTAATTTAATAATGACAAAATTTTCAATCTATTTTATTATTAGATTAGTATAACTAAAACCAAGGGGGCCTTAGCATGAGCATTGCGCTCATTTCCGATATACACGGAAATATGACAGCACTAGAAGCTGTCTTGGAACATATAAAAGCTCGTGAAATCAAGACCATCATTTGTCTTGGAGACCTTGTAGGAAAAGGGCCAAACTCAGCCGCCGCGGTTGACCGGATACAAAACGTGTGTGAGGTTGTGCTTTTGGGAAATTGGGATGACTTTATTCAAAATGAACATCCTGATGACGGAATTAGATGGCACCGAAATCAGCTTGGTAAAGAACGCCTTTCATACTTAGGAACCCTTCCCTTTCATTTTGATTTTTATATGAGTGGGAAATACATTCGGTTGTACCATGCCTCTGCAAAAAGCGTCCACCACCGTGTTGTCCCCATGATTCATTCCGACGAGGAGAAAAGGGCAATGTTTGATCACACTGAATGGATTATTCCTTTAGAGGAAAAGACACCAGACATTATTGGTTTCGGAGATATTCATGCTGCCTTGATTGAACCAATGAATACAGAGCAAACTCTATTAAATGTAGGAAGTGTCGGTAACCCGCTTGATACGACACAAGCAACCTTTGCAATTCTTCACGGGGAATATCAATCAAAGGAAGTCGCACCTTTTTCAATCGAAATTGTTCGTGTTCCCTATGACATTGAAAAAGAATTACGTATTGCTGCCGAAATGGGAGTGCCGTACTTTGATAAGTATGCTTTAGAGCTTAGAGAAGCAGTTTATCGAGGGGCGCCAAAAAAGAAATAAAAACCAATTCATCAAACTTGCACAAGACAAAATTTTCAAGGTAAAATAATATAAAATAATAATTTTACACGTATAGTTTTCATAATTATGGGATATAATGTTTTTATTTTAATGCCTCTAAATATAAAAACCTGAGAGGGGAATTGCCATGACTACCAATAATGAATCCAAAAAAGAGATCGCGGTTAATTCAACTGTCCAGTTAAAAGGGATAGTAAAAGCAATATTTAATGATTCCATCCATGTACAAATCGGAGGAAAAATCATTACGCTTCCCGCTTCAAACTTATTAAAGCAAAACAAGCCTTTAACATAATACGCAAAAAACACCGTTCATTACCTGAACGGTGTTTTAATTTGTTTTACGGATTTTAATTTTCCATTCTGCACCAGTACCAATTTTAAATTTTTCAGCAAAGGACTCCTGATTAAGGGCAACTCCTATTTTGTCTAAAGAATTTACATAGAGTAGAGGATCCCCAAGTTCACTGTCGGCGAAAGAACGTCCATATTTCATCGTACTTTTATATACTTTGCTTCCTTTACGATCAATGATGACTTCGAAGAAATCACCATACCTATTACTAAGTTGATTAAAAAGGGATTTGTCAATATTGGTCCAAAGGTTACCAAAGCGGACATCCAGGATATCAATATTTCCAATAATTGTGTTATTATCAATTTCCACTTCAAAAATAGGCAATTCCACCAAGGACTCTACCGGAACTGTTGGCCCAACCTCTTCATAGGTGATAACTCGAGAAGCAAGTCTAGCCCCTGTATAGGCATAAACATCCCTTCCATGAAAGGTGTATGATTCACCTGAAAATGGAAGACGATTTTTACTTTCATCAATCATTCTCACTTCTTTAATTCCAAAGTTCTGTTTGATATGAGTGATTGTTCCGTTATCAGGTGTCACAATATATTGGTTCGTCTCAGTCTGCACCACGATGCTTAAACGATCAGACCCAACACCTGGATCCACGACAGAAACAAAGACAGTCCCTTCCGGCCAATACTTTATGGTCTGAAATAGTCGATAAGAGCCTTCCCAGATATTAAATGGCGATATGTCATGGGTTAGATCAAAGATCGGTAGCGCTGGGTGAACCGATAAAGCAACACCATACATTGCACTTACAGCCCCATCACTCTTTCCAAAATCGGTCTGCAATACTAAATGATTATTCATACCTATTCCTCCATTATTGTAATAGTCTATCCTGGGAAGTCACAAAGTATAGTAGTCTTTGTAAAAAAATGCCTGTCGCAATTCTCCATCAGTAACAGGCAAAACTTATTGTATTGAATTAGGTTCTACATCATAGACTTTTTCAAATTTCGCATATAAATGGTTTTGTAATATAATCGTCTGACCCAATTTCGAGCGCCATTACTTGATCCATTTTTCCATCACGTGCTGATAATATTGGGCAAGTCGACTTACTGCGAATCTGATGACACCAATAATAGCCGTCAAACCTTGGCAAGTTTACATCTAAAAGAACAAGATGTGGAGTAAACTCCTCAAAACTCAGATAATACCGATTCAAACTTCTCAACTACTTTTGTTTCGAAACCAAATCGTTGCGTATGCTCTTAAAGCAAACGAACCAACTGACGGTCATCTTCAACAATGATTATTTAAAACATACGTTTCTCCTCCACCACTATGCTATCTTAAATTTTATAGAATAAGGAAATTAAAGGAAAGCACGAAAAAGAATTGGCCCCTCAAGGAACCAATTCCTTATTAAAAGTCTTTTTCTTTTGTTATCGGAAGCTCAAGTTGCTCTTTTCGATTTCGTAATTTGAGCTTTGATACAGTCACGAATAAAAGATACGCTGAAAGCATGGCTAAAATTGCTGCTACGATAATATCTCCGGGATAATGTACCCCCACCCAAATACGTGAAAAACCGACTAAGCATGCAAGTGCCATCCAAAGATATCTTCCAGGTTTTTTAAACAAGAAAAAAGTAAAACAAACCGCAAAAAAGATCATCGTATGGTCACTTGGGAATGAATTATTGACAGCTTTTTCAATCAGTTGATTGACATTTGGCAGTTCAGCGAAAGGCTGATTATTGGAATGAAATATTCCCGCCACTCTTCCTAGTAGTACTGCAACCCCTACCGAAAGCATAGCACTAACCGCCATGATACGGTTTTGTGAGCCTTTTATTAAGTAATACACTACAGCTAGGATAAGGACATACAAGGTATAACTCGCTATATAAATCATTGGCTGATTTAATAACGGTAACTCCTCGCTTAACCCATTAATTTTGTAAAACACTTCTGTATTCATATCCATTAAATTCAAAGAAACTCCCCCCCGAATAAATCCTACCTTAATATTAGGCAATTGAAAATATAAAAAAATCGATGCAACTTACACTTCATTTCAAAGTTGTAAGACACATCGATCATTTTACACTATAGGATTGGAGATAGAAGTCTTGATATGGATTCTTTGAATTTAATATTAACGCCTCTTTTTCCGTATTCATCAAATGTCAGTAATTTAGAAAGCTTTATGTCTTCTTTGAAAATAGCTGTCAACTCTTTAGAAATATTTTCATCATATAAAAATGCATTGACCTCAAAGTTTAGCCTAAAGCTTCTTACGTCAATATTCGCTGTACCAACTGAAGAAATTTCTTCGTCAACAACAAGTGTTTTTGAATGAATAAAGCCATTGCTGTAAATATAGACATTTGCTCCAACCGGTAGCAATTCTCCGATATGCGAGATGGTAGCCCAATAAACGAATGGATGGTCCGGTTTATCAGGAATCATGATGTTCACTTCAACTCCTGAAAGACATGCCACCCTAAGTGCATCAAGCAGGCTTTTATCTGGAATAAAGTATGGCGTCTGCATATAAATCGATTTTTTCGCTGAATAGATCATTTTGATATACGCATTCTTAATCTGCTCAAACTCCGAATCCGGCCCGCTTGTAACAATTTGAATCCCGACATTGCCTAACCTGACATTTTCAATCGGAAAAAGTTCTGGATCATACATGATATCATAATCACGTGATGCTTGATTCCAGTCTAAAATGAAGCGAGCCTGCATGGTGTCAACAGCATTACCCCTTATGCGTAAATGTGTATCTCGCCAATATCCAAACCTCGTATTCAAACCTAGATACTCATCACCAACATTGAATCCACCTACGTATCCAATCTTTCCATCAATAATGACCAATTTCCGATGGTTTCGAAAATTCATCCGTAAATTTATAAACCGTAGCTTCGAAGGGAAAAAGACCTCGACTAGACCTCCCGCCTCACGAAACTCTTTAAAAAAACGTTTCGTTAATGTTCTAGATCCTAGCTCATCATAAAGAACGCGGACCATAACACCTTCTTTAACCTTCTTGGTTAAATGCGCGATTAGTTTTCGACCAAGGTTATCATTTTTAATAATATAATATTGCAAATGAATGGATTCCTTTGCGTCCTCAATATCTTGAAATAAGCGCCTGAATTTTTGTTGCCCATCTGTAAAAACTTCCACAACATTGTTTTTTGTGAACAAGGCCTGATCATTTTTAAGATTCATATAAATGAGGTCTTGATTATCCTTTGTAACATGATTATTAAAGAGGAATTTTTGTGTACGTATCAGTTCTTTTTGTTTTTCTAGAACTTCTTCAATCCCGCTTTTCTTTAAATCATCCCATTGAAAGAGATGGTCGCGTGTTAAATTTCGACCTAATAGTAAATACAAAATGAAGCCTGCTACTGGTATAAAGAAAAGTACTAATAACCATGCCCAAGTTGAACTGGCATCTCTTCTTTCACGAAAGATAACAACTACGGCAAAAACAATGTTTAAGACCATAACCAACCCTAATAATAACGAAGAGATATTCACCATATTCCCCTCTCTCACCAAATCATTCTACTTTAAAATATACTATATAAAAGATTGTTTATGAAACAATTAACTTATTCCGGGACAGATGGACAGGTTCCTTGTCCCACCAATTTTTATCTAGGATTGGGACAATGGACCTGTCCCCGTGTCCCAGCTAAGTGTAAGAAACCTGGCTTTTTTAGACAGCCAGGTTTCCTTTCTAATGGATATTTTTATCTACATAGCGGCCATAGTCCGGAATTGCAATTTGGTCAAAGTCTTTAACTAGTCTTGTTAAGGATTCTTTTAGCAGTTCGCCAGTTATCGGCAAACCATGTCCCGTAATGGCAACACTTGGTTCTAATTTAGCTAGTGTTTCAACAGATTTCTTCGCTGCCTGCCAATCAGTTGTTAAATATCTCGGAGGGCCGCTAATTTCCAATTCTTGGGTAAACACCTTATATAAGTACTCTTGCTTCACAGTCACAAATGCATCACCCACGATAAGAGCGCGATCCTTTTCTCGGAAAAAGGATACATGGCCCGGTGCATGGCCTGGCGTATGAATCCAACGAAATTCTGGCAAATGAGGAACGGTTCCGTCCTCTGGCAGCTTTTCCACATGACTGCCTAACTGAATTGGCTCATTCGGAAATAACGGTGATATTTTCGCCACCATTCCCCCTTCAACCGACGAGTCTGGTTCAGGATAGCTTGTTCGCCCTGTTAAAAATGGCATTTCCAACTCATGAGCGTAAACAGGGACATTCCAATGTTCAACTAATTCAATGATTGCACCGACATGATCAAAATGGCCATGAGTTAAGATAATCGCCTTCGGTCGACTCTTTTTGCCAAAGCGTTCCTCACATACAGCAATTATTTCCTCCGCTGAACCCGGCATTCCTGCATCTACAATCACATAATCTGATGTACCAGGCTCACCCACTAGTATAAAGTTTACGATTTGGATGGTATGAGAATAAATATCCGATACTACCTGTATTCCAACCCCACTGCCAATCGAAGTGGCAGGGATAAACTTATAATCACTTCCGTACTGCATGTCCTTTTCCATTAGGATCCTCCTTACACATTCGCCTAGTGATAGTGTTTCACAGGATTGGGAATTTATTTATCCCGCATTAGCGGGCAGTATATCCACACTAAAAATTTAGTGAAAACATAGAAGTTCAAACGGGAAAACTGTCCGTAAAAGCCTATCACAGAGCAAAGACTAAGAGCGCCGCGGTCTGTGGCAAACCTTTGTGACACACATCCTATGCGCCTCAGCTAACAATCAGCGGGCCATAAAGAAACCTATCGAGAAGGACCTTTGAGCTATTCACCCAGGTTTGATAACCATTGCTTTAATTTACTCTTCGGGTAATACACTGTACCATTTATTACAACATGAGGAATATTTGGATATTCCTTCACTAATTCTTTGGCGTCTTCTTTAGATACTCCAATATGATACGCGATATCTTTTTCTTTAATCAGTTCGTATAAATCATCTTCTTCAAGCTTATCCATTACACTCTTCGCTTCAGGATTTTTAAAATTTTTCAAACCATCACCGATGAAGTATCCTGCGACTGCAATGCCTATGCCCAAAAATAAAAGATCCATTTTCACACCCCTCTTTTTAGTATTTCACTTAGGAACGAATCCACTTCCAAATTTCCTTCGGAGTTGCATTTTTCCCGTACATAAGAATACCTGTTTTGAAGATCTTCCCTGCGAGTTTCATAAATAGCCATATACTCACAATTAAAATGACTAAAGAAATAACAATTTCAATCCACGGCCATTCCTCTAAAAACGTGAGACGCAATAATAACACACCCGGAGCTGTAAACGGGATATAGGTTCCAATTTGTGCAATTAGACCACTTGGATCGCTAATTACTGGCCCAATAAATACAAAAGGTAGAAATGGCAGCATCATAACCATACCTTGAAAGTTTCCTGCTGACGACATATCAGCCATCGTTGCGCCAACACCTACAAACAGCGCAGCAAATAAGAGATACCCTAAAATTGCAATTAAAACATATAATAAAATCTCTGGTCCCACTAAGTAGTCAAAAATAGGTATATCCAGCTTCCAAAGTGCAATCGGTATTCCAAAGCCAAGAAATACAACAGCTTGAATCATACCCAATATAAAGTATCCGATAATCTTTCCTTGCATCAACTCAGCTGCAGTAAGGGACGATAATACAATTTCCGCAACCTTGTCTTTCTTCTCTTGAGATGCACTTTGAAAAATGTACATTCCTGAAAAAATAATTGAAAGTAGAATAATTCCTGCAAACGCGCCTGGTATAATGCGTTCAAGAGGATCCGTTCCTACTAAGTTAGACTCCTCTTCAGCAGTTTCCTCTGTTTCATCAATGAGTTTTTCTTCAAACGTTAGCTGTTTCGAGAATGCTGCTAATTGTTCTTCTGTAAGCCCGAGTTTTTTCATTTGTAAGGTCTTTAGTGGAACCTCTAATACTTGAACCTGATTCATAAAATATGGACTTATTTCTTCACTTGTATGAACAGGAACCACTCCATTTTCAAATCCCTCCTGCTCGAACACGATATACGCTGTATTTTCTGCCTCTTTCAGTACTTCTAGGATTTCTTCGTACCCTATTTCTGTTGTTTCGAGTTCCCAATTCAGATCATGTGCGGCGACTGTTTCTTCTATGACATCAGTAACTCCAAGCTCATCACTGATTAAAACACGTGTCGAAACTTCTTCTTCGGGCTCTGATCCGCCAAAAATACTTCCTAAGAACATAAAAGCTAAGAATAAAACAGGAGTTAAAAATAAGCCAATCAAAAAGGACTTATTTCTCAAATTTCTTTTTACTTCCCATTTGGCTACTTTCATGGCATTACGCATCTATCGCAACCTCCTCTCGCAGCATGTTCTTATCCGTTGCAATATCAATAAATATTTCATGAAGGGAGATTCGATCAATGGATAACTCATTGATCTCCAGTTGCTCCGGTAAATGCTTTAACCAACTTGCAACATTAACATCCTTTGTCAGGTACAAGATTGATGTTTCCTCCTGTTGTTCTACCCGTTGAACCTCAGGAAGGCCATGCAGAATTTCCAAATTGTTCTTACCGCGAATGGTACATTTAAAATTGGCATATTCTTTCTTTACATTATCCATCGATCCATAGATGACCTTTTGTCCACGGTGAATCAGAAATAACCGATCACACATTTCCTCAACTAGATTCATTTGATGAGAGGATAATAGAATCGCAGTGCCGTCTTTAGCCAGATTCCTAATCTCTTCTTTAAATAACTCTTGGCTTACTGGATCAAGTCCTGAAAATGGTTCGTCCAGAATGAGAAACTCAGGTTCATGTAAGATGGATGCAATAAATTGTACTTTTTGACCCATACCTTTTGATAGTTCCTCAACCGAAGAATTCTCTTTCCCCTCTAACCCGAATTTCTTCAAGTAGGTAAGAGCACGTTCCTTAGCCTTCTTAATGGGATAATCCTTTAATTCAGCCAAATATAGAAGAATATCCATTACCTTGACATTTTTATAAAGTCCACGTTCCTCTGGTAAATATCCGATTTTATTTCGAGGTATTTCCGTATGTCCTTGGAAAGTGATAGATCCTTCATCCGGATACATGATCCCCATGATATTCCTGATCGTGGTTGACTTCCCAGCGCCATTTGGACCAAGAATCGCCATAATTTCTCCTTTATAGACTTCAAATGAAACACCCTTTAGCACCTCTACATTTTTAAAAGACTTCTTTAAATAATCTACTTTCAGAAAAGCATCCATAATGATATTCCTCCTCCTTTATCAATCCCCTAGGACCGGCAAACAAATTGAAGACAAATCTCTTAATCTAACCCACTAAGTATGTACGATATTTCACACAAAAGGTTTCAAATATTTTCCTGTAACAAACAAAAAAGAACCGGCTCACCGGTTCTTTACTTATGCTTCTTTACTCGGCTCGGATAATGAAAAATCATCCGTAGAATCGTGTAAAATAACAATAAAAATATAATTGTATTCACAATCCAATGGGTACCAATCAGGATATTGGCAACCGCAAAAATGATAATTGGTTTTGTTAACGCAAACGCACACATCTTCCATAGAAATTGAAATTTCAAATGGCGATGTGTAACCTTACTGACTCCTACACCCGCTCCCGCTAAAGTCGAAATCCCTGCGATACCTAAAAAAAGCATTAAAAACGGGTAAAAAAGGAGGACTTGAATGATATAAATATTTTGAGGAATATCGCTTTCCTTATAGGAATCATCCAAAAGTAAGTTAATTTCAATTGGAAGTGCGACGATAAACAATAATAAAAGAAGGAAAAGAATTGTATTTCTCATTTCCAGCTTATTCAGACGTTTCATTGCTGCCTTATTCGGCAATCGCAAACTATCCATAAATGTTGACATGAGTTTCACATAAAGCCACTCGCTTCATTTAAGAGTTATTTTAACTTAAAGATACCTTTCCACATAAGGAAAGGTACCCACATGATTATTTATAAAACTCAGCAGGAATATTGCCGAATTTACGGTTGTGATAAAGAAGTGGCGGCTTATTATAATTTTCAATCTCTACCACTTCACCGATTAGGATTGTGTGGTCACCCGCTTCAATCGTCTTATGAGTTTTACAATGTAATACTCCCGAAGTTCCCTTAAGGATTGGAAGGTTGTTATCAGACATTTCCCATTCACAATTACCAAATCGATCTGTTCCCTTACTTGCAAATAGGGCACAGATATCTCCCTGATCCCCAGCTAATACATGAACCGCAAATTTATCCACATTTGTAAAAATATCGTAAGTTGATACTCGCTTATCAATTGACCATAAAATCAATAATGGATCTAATGAAACAGAGGCAAATGAGTTTACTGTGAGTCCAAGTGGTACTCCATTTTCATCCGTCGTCGTTACAACTGTTACACCCGTCGGATAATTCCCCATGACGTCTTTAAAAGTTTGTACTTTATCCAAAGTTCACACACCTTTCTATGCACTGACACACTTCATTTTAGAATTTTCAAAATCTCTAATTTCAGCTTACTTAAATTTATTAGTTTAACTATATCATGATTACAATGACAATTCTAATTGAATGCATTTCGTTTAGTGCCTATATATATTCCCTTGGCGAATCCATTTCGTTGCAACCCATTTTTCACCTTCGGATACGGGAATACTCGAATGAAGGGACATCCGGTCTACCTCACCCTTACTATTTCCATACTGAAAATAGACAGCAGATCCTTTCTTTGGAACAATCGAAACTCCAACCTTAGGAAAAACAGTTTCTCCTCCTGCAGGTACATCATTTAAATAGATGAGGAACGTCCCCACCCGCTGACCACCTTTAGCAGGGTCTACCTTACTTGGTGGAAAATAGTCAAAGTGACTTTTGTATTCCTCACCAATGCCATAATTCAGTACCTGTAGCCCTTCTCCATTTTCAATAGGAAACTCCGTTAATTCCGCAATTCTTTTTTCTACTTTTTTAATAAACTCATTTTCTCGCAAATAAAAATACATACCTTTGCTAGTTCGACCAGTAGCTGCTTTTTCTTCACCAGTCATTGGATCAATGACAGTTGAAGGCTTAAGGCGGTTTCGCGACATTTCAATCAACTGGTCACATTCCTCATAACTTAGGAAATTATCCAAATGTAAAATAAAAGGCTTTTCTACTTTTGAAAGGACCTTAATTTCACGGTCACTTGTATGTAAAGTACTTCCCTTTTTCGCGATTTCGGGCTGTTCATATTCATATGGAGCTTGCACACCTGGGGTGTTTATTGGTTTATTGCCAACGATTCGAAACAGAGTGGTATATGATAATTTAGGATCATAGCCTTTTCGAATCATTGCATCGACAATCGCTTCAGGGTTAACGCCACTGTTTAACGTATTAATAATCCAATCCATGAGTGCACCTGGAATTTTATTCACTTTCTCCATTTCTTCCTCTCCTTTATAGCCCTTTATTGAACGAAAGGGACAAGGAGTCCTATCTCTTCCGCTCTGTGTAATCCCTTACATTCTATTGTAATATATATAAGTCAAATTGTGGTAGCAATTACTTTATTTCCAGAGTTCTGTCGCAATTAGTGCTTCATTCTGACTCAATTCCTCCTTATTCCAGTGCTCGCTGTCGCAATCAACACTCTATTCCGACTCAATTCTGTCAATTTCCTGCTCTCGCTGTCGCGATCAGCACTCTATTCTGACTCAACTCTGCTGATTCCTACTCCCTCTGTCGCAAACAACACCTTATTCTGACTCAATTCTGCCATTTTCCTGTGCTCGCTGTCGCAATCAGCGCTCTATTCTGACTCAACTCTGTCAATTTCCTGCTCTCGCTGTCGCGATCAGCACTCTATTCTGACTCTCCTCTGCTGATTCCTACTCCCTCTGTCGCAAACAACACCTTATTCTG
>NZ_JBPFDQ010000004.1:50351-106560 GCF_059415045.1 Ferdinandcohnia sp. SAFN-114
CAACACCTTATTCTGACTCAATTCTGCCATTTTCCTGTGCTCGCTGTCGCAATCAGCGCTCTATTCTGACTCAACTCAGCTGATTCCTTACTCGCTCTGTCACAATCAGCACCTCATTCTGACTCAACTCTGTCAATTTTCTGCTCTCGCTGTCATAATCAACACTTCTTTCCGACTCATCACAGACGTTTTCTTGCCCTCGCTTCGCAATAAACGCTCTATTCTGACTCAACCAGACAACTTCCCACTCTAGCTGTAGCAAGTAGTGTTCTTCTCGGATACCAAACAGTTGATACCCACACTTTCTGTCCGGATGGCAACACTACAATCTGGTAACACTTAGACAAATTCCTACACAATAACGTGCGAACTGAAACATTACTCTCTCAAAAAAAAGAGCGAGACCTCTAAGATCTCACCCCCAAAAAAACTCATCCACCTTATTCAGTCTTTTGCCCTGTATACACAACTATTGCATCTCTCAAGAATACTGCGGTTCCTGGCTGTTGTTTGTCATAATATGCTGTGAATCGTTCGTCATCGACATACATTTGCGCCAAGCCTGCATGCGCTTCTTTGCTATATTTTGGCCAAAAATACATGAGCCACTGCTTATGCAACTCAGCGGCTTTTTGGCCGAGTTCTCCAGCAGGATCGCCAGTCTTCATCGCATCACTTAAGGTTTCCATTAATTCCTCAGAAAGACGGGTTACCGCCTCATGATCCTCTTTGGACATATTCATGAACTTCTCGTTTGATTGTTTAACTGTTTCTTCACCATATATTTCACGGATTTCTTTTCCGTATTTTTTCTCATTTTCTTCGAGTGCCTTCTTTTTAAAGCCTTCGAATTTTTCTTGATCAGACATAATAACTCTCCCTTCTTTTTGCGCAATGGTTTTTTCAACATTGGCAATGAGTAGATCGATTTGTTTTCGTTTATCAAGGAGCTGCTCTCGATGTTCTTTGAGTGCTTTAGACTCATCAAAGGCAGGATTGGTCATAATTTGTTTGATATCTGTTAGATTGACCCCGAGTTCACGGTAAAAAAGAATTTGTTGTAGACGATCGATTTCATCTTGGCCATAAATTCGGTAACCTGATGAATTGATTCTTGCCGGCTTAAGAATCCCAATTTCATCATAGTACCTTAGAGTTCTTGTACTTACTCCTGCTAGTTTCGCTAGCTTTTGTACCGTATACTCCACCTCATCACCCCCTTGATAATTTCAATTTACACCTTTACGCAACGTTAAGGTCAATACAAAATTACGAAAAAATTTTTAAGGTGTGAATATAAAAGCCCCACAAGATATGTATAACCTTGTGGGGCCGGATTGATTAGTTTTCTTGAATGTTTTTACGGTCTTTCTTAAACATTTTAGACAAAATTTCGTAGACGATTGGTACGACTAGAAGTGTTAGTAGAGTTGAACTTGCGAGTCCACCGATAACGGTAATACCAAGCCCTTTCGAAATTAAACCTCCACCACCTTCGCCAAATAATAACGGGATTAGTGCACCCATTGTGGCAATTGCCGTCATTAAGATTGGACGTAAACGTGTGGCACCAGCCTCAAGAACAGCTTCACGCATTGTTAGTCCATCACGTTCCATATGAATGATTCGGTCTACTAAAACGATGGCGTTTGTAACCACTATACCGATCAACATCAACAGACCCATCATAACCGATACCGAAATGGTTTCGTCTGCAATCAATAATCCAACAAACGAACCAATAATTGCAAATGGCAAGGAGAACAGAATTGCAAATGGTGCAACTCCTTCACCAAATGTCACAACAAGGATGAAGTACACAATTGCAATTGCTGCGAGCATTGCAAGACCTAGTTGGGTAAATGTTTCAACCATATCTGCTTGAACACCGGCAATATCAAGTGTTACTCCTTTTGGAAGGTCTAGTTCTTCTACTTCTTCTCCAACCTTAGCTGTTACTTTTGAAATATCATCCCCAATAATAGATCCTGAAACGGAAGCATAGTACTCACCTTTACTACGAGCAAGTGTATTTAAGGTAGTACCTTCTTTAACCGTTACTAAATCAGAAAGAGGCATCGTTGCACCCATTGCTGTTGGTACTTGAGTTGCAAGAAGATCATCTATTGACTCTGGTGTAGCTACTTCTTCCTGCTGAACAATAACCTCCAATGTATTTCCATCTTTTTCAACAGTTGTGATAACCTCTTGTGAGCGGTCTGGATTTAGCATCATCACAATTTGACCAGTTGTAAGTCCATATTGTAATAATTCATCCTGTTCAACATTGAATGTGTACTCGACATATGCATCCTCAGCACTTGACGATACATCCTCTAAACCGTCTGCATCATTCATGACGCCTTCAACCATATCAACAGCATCATAAAGCTTATCTAAATCTTCACTATATAATGTATAACTAACTTCATTTGTGCTCATTGACATAGAAGAGAAATTCTGGCTCTTCCACTCACCCGATTGGCCAATATTAAACACGTATTCTTCAACTTCTTCGCGGACTTCAGGGAAGTTCTCCATTTCCGGATCGAAAATGAGGTACATGAGCGCACCGTCACCGCCGCCTCCCATCATTGCGGCCATTGGGTCGCCGCTTTCTGTTACAGAAACCTGAAGAATATCAATATCTTCTCGTTTTAATAACTCTTCTTCAACTGTTGCAACATTATCCAAGGTTTCATCTTTTAACTCACCAGTTCCTGGCGTATAAGTTAGATACATGACCTTTTCTTCTTCACTACCCATAAAACTAAAACCAATAAGCGGTGTTAATGCTAAGCTACCGACTAATAATAATATTGACAGTACTGACACAATAATTTTATGATTTAGCGACCAATTTAAAATACCTTTATACCAATTTGCAAGCTTACCTACTTCTTTATGCTTTGACTCTGTTTTTTCAACATAGAGCTGTTTTTTAAACAAAGTATGTGATAAAGCAGGAACGATCGTAATCGCAACTAACAAGGAAGCACCTAAGGCAAAAGTCATTGTTAATGCGAACGGCATGAACAATTCTCCAACCATACCACCTACAAAAATTAACGGTGCAAATACCGCAACCGTAACTAACGTGGAGGAAAGGATTGGTTTGAACATTTCAAGTGTTGCTTCACGTATTAAGGCACGGCCATTTAGCTTTTCTTCTTTTAAATGTAGTCTTCGATAAATATTTTCAACAACGACAATGGAGTCATCAATTACACGTCCGATTGCAACCGTAACTGCCCCTAGTGTCATTAAGTTCAATGTAATGTCCATCCACTTCAGTAACAATAATGCCATAAAAATGGAAACCGGAATGGATACAATCGAAATAATTGTTGATCTAAAATTACGAAGGAATAGTAGAATTATTAAGACCGCGATTAAACCACCAAATAGTGCTTTTTCTACCATTGTTGCAACTGATTTTTCAATTGGCTCTCCTTGGTCTAGTGAAACATCGATAACGAGACCTTCAATTCTTTCCTGCTCGTCTTCAATAAGATCCTTTACTTCATTTACCACATCCACTGTGTTTGCTCGTTGCTCTTTTACAATTTGAATTGCGATGGCGTCTTTTCCGTTCGTACGAGATACGGATTGAACACGTCCAACTTCTTCAATTGTCGCAATATCGCCAAGCTTCACAAATGGCTGTGGTTTATTTTCAGTAGGTGTAACAGGAATTAACATTTCCTTTAACTCATCTGCTGTCATGAACTTTCCGTCGATCGCAACAGCTTGTTCACCTTCTTTAAATTCAAAAAGTCCTAGTGATACTGACATATCACTTGCCTGGATTATCTGTTTGACCGAATCCTCTGTTAAGTCAAGCTCAGCCATTTTTTCAGTATTATAAGTAAGTTGTACTTCTTCAATATGCTGACCTGTGATTGTTGCTGATCCAACCCCATCAAGCTTTTCAATCTTTGGAAGTAAAACATCTTCAACTGTTGATGTTAATTCCACAATATCTTCTGTTTTACTACTCACACTTAATGCCACAACCGGCATCATATTCATGCTAATGGCAGTAATAACAGGCTCTTGTGCAGCTTCTGGCAATGTTACTGCATCTAACGCGGATTGAAGTGCACGGTTCGCCTCGTCCATATCCTCGCCATACTCATATTCAACTTGAATATTAGCCATGTTCGAATAGGAATTGGAATAAACAGATTTAACCCCATCAAGTCCCTCTACCGCTTTTTCAATTGGCATTGAGACATCTTCCATCACCTGTTCAGGAGTTGCACCTGGATATACATCCATAACCATTAGGAAAGGAATGGATATATCAGGAATCGTTTCTGTCTTCATTTGAGTACCTGAATAAATCCCAGATACCGTTATAATAATTGTTAATAACCAAACTGCTAGTTTATTTTTTAATACAAAGTTGGCTATACCTCTCACACTTACACCTACCCTAGATTGACTTATTAAACCCATTTATTTATAATAATGACCAATCAGTCATTTGTCAATGAAAGAAAACGGGAGAGAACCACGAAATGGTGAAAAAACAACTTATAATGGAAAAAGCGCTAGAGCTTTTCGCAAAGCAAGGTTTTGAGGCAACATCCGTACAGCAAATAACTGATCAGTGTGGGATTTCAAAGGGAGCTTTCTACCTCTCTTTCAAATCAAAAGATGAATTAATCATCGCCCTAATCGACCAGTTTATGGAGCAAATTTTTGCTAATATTGACCATTTAGTCAGAAACAAAAAAGATACAGAAAATCTTCTGTTTGAATATTATTATGTAAGCTTCCAGTCATTTAAAGAACACTCACATTTTGCGAATATCTTAATGAAAGAGTATACCCAGTCTCTTAACGAAAAATTAATTCTTAAAATGCATTATTATGACAAACTAGGTAATACAGTGATTCTCTTGATGATTGACCGCATTTATGGAGAAAAAGCAGAGCATATAAAATATGATCTACTCTATAGTATAAAAGGTTTTATGAGGATGTATTCGGAGCTCTTTCTGTATCAGCTTGTTCCACTGGATATTGACCTCCTGTGTCAGTCCCTAGTGGAAAAAACAGATTTATTAGCTCATGGCATGACCCTTCCTTTTCTAAAAAAAGAACTTATGGAATCATCCGGACAGGGTGAGATTACAAAGGAACAATTGATTTCGTTACTTGAGGAGAAAGTAAAAGAAATGGAAGATTCAATGGAAAAGGAATCCCTGCTGCTATTGCAAGAACAGGTGAATAAACGAACATATAGCCCTGCGATTATAAACGGACTCCTGTTAAACGTCCGGAACCATCCACATTGTAATTGGATCGCTCATTTACTCAGTTCCCATTTTAAGAAACAATAAATTTACCCCTTTCACCAAAAAACACGGCAGAATCCTATTTATTCTGCCGTGTTTCTTTATTATCTTATTTGTCCATTTCCGGTCATTAAGAATTTTACTGTTGTTAGTGCTGGTAGTCCCATCGGCCCACGTGCATGAAGCTTTTGAGTTGAAATACCAATTTCAGCACCAAACCCTAGGGCTCCACCGTCTGTAAATCGAGTTGAAGCATTATGATATAGAGAAGATGCATCGACAAGTTTCATAAACACATCTGCTACTTCTTGATTTTCTGTAATAACCGCCTCTGAGTGCTTTGTCCCATATTTTTCAATATGGTCAATTGCTTCGTGCACATCTTCAACAATCTTCATCGCAATATCCAAACTTAAATATTCATTTGCCCAATCCTCTTCACCTGCGGGGATTGCATTTGGGATAATTGATAGTGACTGCTCATCCCCATGCACTGTAATAGAATGTTCCTGTAATGTTTTCACAAGCGCATCCTTATGTTTTTGCAACCAGTCCTTATGTATAAGGACTGTTTCCGCAGCATTACAAACAGCCGGTCGATCTGTTTTTGCATTCACAAGGATTGGCAACGCCTTGTTGACATCAGCTCCAGAGTCAATATAGACATGGCAGTTTCCGACACCTGTTTCGAGTACAGGAACTGTTGCTTGTTTAACAACCGTTTGAATCAAAGAGGCCCCGCCGCGAGGAATAAGCACATCAATATATTCCTTCATCGTAAATAGCTGCCCGGTAGCTTCACGATCCGTACTTGCAATAAATTGAACAGCTTCCCTTGGTATCATCGTATGCTCTAGCGCATATTGAATAACCTCAACGATTGCTTTATTTGTGTGAATCGCTGATGAGCCGCCTTTTAAGATGATTGCATTTCCTGACTTTAACGCGAGCCCTGTTGCATCAACCGTTACATTTGGTCGTGCCTCATAAATCATCCCGATAACACCCAAAGGTACCGTTACTTTTTTCACCTGTAGGCCGTTTTCCAATGTCCAATCTGAAATAACTTGGTCTGTCGGGTCCTCCAAAGCAGCAACTTGTCGAAGTCCCTCTGCAAAATCAAAAATACGTTTCTTTGAAAGTGTTAGCCGATCCATGAATGCTGGCGTATATCCAGCTTCTTTACCTTTTTGCAAATCAACCTTATTAGCTTCTAAGATAATTTCAAAGCTTGCTTCTAAATGTTCAGCTATTATATACAATGCTCTATTTTTATCGTCAGTTGATAGAATACTCACTTGTTTGGCAGCTTTTTTTGCTTCACGTGCTTGATTTCTAATATCTACATTTTCCTTTACTAAAGTCACCTAATTCCTCCTTTAATCAATTGCGCCTTGGCGTATTTGATGCCCAGAGCTATTCGAGCCTGCTCGAAAAACTACTTCTAAAAATCTGTGGCAACGCCGGAGGCTTTGACTTTACTCAGTTGGGTTATCTACTGAATAAAGTCAAACTCCAATTGTGATTGGTGCATCTATATGGCAAACAAAATCTCCTATTTCCATAATGACAGTGGAATCTATTACTTGATCTCTTTGAGACTGTAGCATCCGTTCTAACTCATCTGAAGAGATTTTCACCAAACCTCTGGCAATTTCTTCTTCGCCCGTATCCACTACACGGACAACAGCGCCTTTTTCAAACCTACCTTCGACTTGAAGAATCTCCTTTAGCCGCAAGCTCTTCCGATTCTTCACAATTCTCTCTATTGCATCGGCATTGATGATTATTTCTCCCTTGGATCCTGAGTGAAAGGCAATCCACTTTTTCTTTTGATTAAGTATTGTCACTGATTTTTTACAAGAAAAAAACGTACCGGTCGCCTTTTCTTCCACGGCATCCACGATGATATTTTCTTTATTTGCATTTCCTAAAAAAGTTGAAATCCCAGACGCCATTGCAATTTTCACGGCTTCAATTTTAGACTTCATGCCACCTGTACCAACAGTACTTCCAGAACCACCTGCAGCATTCTCGATTTCATCCGTAATTTCAGACACTTGCTCTATTAACTTAGCATCCTCATGTACAGTTGGGTTTTTATCATATAAACCATCTATATCAGATAAAATGACCAGTTGGTCAGCATCCACTAAACCAGCAACTTTAGCCGCCAATGTGTCATTATCACCAAAGTTCAAACGCTCTGTCGAAAGCGTGTCATTCTCATTAACGATTGGAATAATCCCTCGGTCTAATAAAACATTCAATGTGTTGCGCACATTTTGATAACGTGATTCATCCAAAAAGTCGCTTCTTAAAATCAAGATTTGCGAAGCCACATAGCCGTGTGATAAAAATAGGTGGGAATAGGACTCCATTAATAATCCTTGACCAATCGATGCAGCTGCTTGTTTTTCTGACAATGAATCTGGGCGTTTAAGACAGCCGAGCTTTCTATATCCAGCAGCGACGGCCCCTGATGATACTAGAACAACCTCGTGCCCTGCATCCTTCAACTCAGCAATTTCATTCGTCAATTTTTCTAGTTTTATCTTACTAATTTCTCCATGACGGCTCGTTAACGAGCTACTTCCGACCTTTATAACAACTCTTTTTTCTATGGACATCCGATCAATCCTTATCTGTTTTGTTTTTGATTTGATTGCCGGACGATAATACTTTTACAAGCGCTTATCGCCCGTAAAAGGGTTTTATGCTTATGTTAAACAGCTTGAACTTTTTTCTCAGTAGTGCCTTCAAGCTGTGAACTGATTTCTTGGGAACGCTTTGCCGCATGTTTAATAGCTTGTGAGATCGCCTTACCGGCACCATTTTTTTCTAAGGCTGCTAAACCTGCAGCTGTTGTTCCATTTGGGGAAGTCACATTTTCCCGTAATGTGGTCGGTGTCTCATTCTGTTGCTGAATCATTTTTGCTGCTCCGACAATCGTTTGAGCAATAATTTCTCTTGTCACTTTTTCTTGTAATCCTGCCTTTTTCACTGTTGCTTCCATATGCTCCATTAGGTAATAAATATAGGCAGGTCCACTACCCGCTACTCCTGTAAACACATCCATTTGGTCCTCTGGAATCTCGTAAACTTCTCCAATTGATTCAAGCAGGTCTTTAGCCAGTAACATATTTTCCGTAGTAGTCGAGGAACCAGCTGAAATGGCTGTTGCAGACTCTCCAATCATGCTAGATGTATTCGGCATCACACGAATCACCTGTTGTCCCGCTGGTAAATGCTGCTCCATGTAAGTTGTGGTAATACCCGCTAGTACGGATAAAACGAGTTGGTTTGGTTGAAGTGAATCTTTGATGGACTGTAGTGCAACTTCTGCATCTTTAGGTTTCATTGCGAGGACGATAATATCGATATTTTGTAGGTTTAGATGTTTGCTTGTTAAACCTTTAATATAATAATTTTCTTCAAGCTGTTGTAGTCGTGCTGTATTCGAACGGTTGGTAACAAAAATCTGATTCGAAGGAACTTTTCCAGCCGCAACAATTCCTGATATCATTGCCTCTGCCATAGAACCTGCCCCTATAAAGGCGATTGTTTTTTCATGTAACATCAAATGTCTCCCTTGTGGTAAAAATTTAAGAACGTATTTATCGTAACATCTTAAAAACCATTATCAAGGGTATCTCGGAAAGTCATATGCATATGATTCAATTAGTGAGTGTAAACGCTACCAAACTAAGCTAATCACATCAAACCACCTTCTATCCGTTCAAAACATGCCTGAGCCAATAATTTGCCAGTTAGCGGGACAGGGGGATAGGTCCCTCATCCCAAAATGTTACAAACTACTACTAAAACCGACAAAAAGGACAGGTCCACCCTCTTTGCGAATTTCACAAATTACAAATGAACCTATCCTCTTCAAAGAATTTAATGATGAAAATGATCTTCATTTATTTCTTTTACGCCCGCAGCTATCAGAACGGCTAATTTAATTCTGGCCTTCTTGCTGTCATAATCACCAGCTAAAAGGACCCCCGTATTTTGCAAGGACCAGGCACTTCCTGGGAAGTCATAAACCGTCTTTACTTCCCCTTCCTCAGCACTTGTTGTGAGAATGACATATATTCCTTTTTCAACCGCCCTTTTTACACTTTCTAGGATATATGGTGGTGCATGACCTCTACCAGGAGCTTCTACAATAATTCCTTTAGCCCCATGTTCAGCCGCACAGTCTATAAATTTACCATCTGAACCAAGTGAGGTTTTTACGAGCTCAACAGAAGGTAATGAGTTTTTCAAAGTATATGTTTCTCGTTTCACAGGTTTTTGATAGATAAAGATTGTATCTTGATCCACAATTCCTAGGTAACCGAAGCCAAAAGACGTAAATCCATCTACGTTTGATGCATGTTTTTTCTTGATGTATCGCCCGGTGAATATTCTCTCATTAAATAAAGCAACCGTTCCAAGACCCCTACATTCTGGATATGCAGCTAATAGAATGGATTGGCGCAAGTTAACAAAAGCATCCGTTCCATTAACTTGAGGCCCCCGCTGTGATCCAGTGATTACAACTGGCCTTTCATCAGCAATAACTAAATCTAAGAAATATGCCGTTTCTTCTAATGTATCCGTCCCATGAGTGACTACGACTCCATCTATATCTGGGTTTTCAAAGACTTCTTCAATTTTTTCCTTCAAGGTAATTAAATGACCAAAGGTCATATGATTGCTAGGTATTTGAAAGACAGACAGCACATCAACATCTATATATGAAGGGAGATCACACATTTCAGATAGTTCTTCACCAGACATCACACCCGCTGTTAAAAGCCCCGTTACTGGATTTCGTTTACTGGCAATTGTCCCTCCTGTACTTAACATAATGATTCTTTTCTTATCCATGGTTACCCTCCTTCAATTTAAAACAACCATTAGAAACTATTAATTTAATAGTATAGTGCCCCTCTATCCGTTTCAATAGTTTGAATTAAAAGAAAGTAGTAAATATCTCTTCAGTATCCAACACGTTAAGCCATAATCGGACAGATTCCTCTCTTCAACCATGGTAAACTAAAACCAGAGGTGATAACGAAATGGAAAACCAACCATACATAAACCAATTATTTATTGGCAAACCCAAAACAATGGGTGACCCAAATGCGAAAAAGCTCATGGATAAAGAATGGACAAGTGGTATTTTTAAAGAGCCCATTCATTATCCGGTAATGCTTGGTAAAGAAGGTCTAACCGGAGATGGTCAAGCTGATTTAAAAAATCACGGCGGACCTGAAAAAGCCGTTCTTGCCTATGCAGCAATCCATTATGAAAAATGGCAAAGTGAATTAAACAATGATCAAATTGTCGCAGGAGCAATGGGAGAAAATTTCTCAATTGTGGGTCTTGATGAATTCAATGTTTGCATCGGGGATATTTATGAGGTTGGTGAGGCTTTGGTTCAAGTTTCACAACCACGTCAGCCGTGCTGGAAGCCTGCCCGTCGCTTTAAAATACTCGATTTTGCACTACGAATTCAAAAAAGTGGTCGAACCGGATGGTACTTCCGCGTTATCAAAGAAGGCATTGTTAAAGAACAAGATAAAATTAAGTTAATAGAACGCCCATACCCTGAATGGACCATTGCCAGTTGCAATGAAGTTATGCATGAAAAGAGAGATGATAAAGAGGCAGCAGCCAAACTTGCAGCCTGCATACACCTTGCAGCGAACTGGAAAGAAACATTAGCTAAACGACTAAAAGGTGAATCAAAATCAATTGAAAGCCGTGTTTACGGGCCAAATATTTAGGGGTAAACATAGTGTGAGTTTGGGACTCAAATTTTTGATAAAATGAAGGACATTACTAAGTGAAATCATGGATGAAATGTCCTTCATAACCTCGATGAAGACCATTTCAATCCAAAATCACTGATTTCTAACTGTTCTTTTTTTATAAAAGACGGTCATATATTCTCCGCGTCTTCCTCCTTGTCTTCCTAAGTCCACTCAGCCATAATCCGGTAGCATTAAGGCAAAGTCATTTACTTGGTAGAATAGATCCTCTTGGGTTTCAAGGAGGTCCGGAGACTTCATTTGTGATAATTTCTTTAAGAAGACTCATCCCTCACTTCCCATGGTATGGGAGAATATCGTTTGAATTTTTCAGATTGTAGGTCATTTGTCGTAAAATCAGGCATAACCGTGCTCCCTTTATATGATTTTTCAACAGCAAGCAGTTAGTTATTTTCGCATTACAGTTAGTTGATACTAAGGATGAGAAACAATTAGTTGGCATTTCCCGCTGATTTCAAACTCACCAAATCCAACTGGGATAATAAAATGCATACCCTTTTTCAAATTATATTCTTCTCCATTATGTAAAAGGGTTCCTTCACCATTTGCAACACTTAGAAGTAAATAGTATTCATTGAATGAGAACATGGCATCTCCATGTACATCCCATTTATATACGGAAAAAAACTCTGACTCGACAAAAGTAGTAATCGTAACATTTTCAAGTTCCTCAACATGTGGGGTAAACCCCATATCTTCATGTGGAACATTCGCTATCTCAATTGCCTTTTCTAAATGAAGTTCACGTAATTTCCCCTCGGCATCCCTACGGTCATAGTCGTACATCCGGTAAGTAGTGTCCGAGCTTTGCTGGGTTTCCAAGACAAGGGTTCCTTCACAAAGAGCATGAATCGTTCCACTTGGCACATAAAAGAAATCACCTGGCTTGATTTTCACTTTACGAAGTAGTTCGTCCCATTTACCTTCCTCGATTTGCTTAACTAGCTCTTCTTTAGAACTAGCATTATGGCCAAAAATCATTTGAGCATCCTGTTTGCAATCAAGAATATACCAGCACTCTGTTTTTCCTAAATCACCATTTTCATTTATCATTGCATAGGCATCGTTTGGATGTACCTGTACTGATAAATCCATATTCGCATCCAATATCTTTGTTAATAAAGGAAACACCACGCTTTCGGGGTTACCAAATAAGTCGGGGTGTTCCTGCCAAAGTTTGTCTAATGTCATTCCCTTAAAAGGACCATTCTCGACAACAGATTGTCCATTAGAATGCGCAGAAATTGCCCAGCATTCCCCAGTATTTTGGAATGGAATCTCATACCCATATTCCGTTTGTAACGCGGTACCACCCCAAATCCTCTCTTTAAAAATTGGTTTTAATAATAATGGTTCCATCGGGAAAAAACCTCCAGTGAATTTTGTTCATGTCTTTCAATATTCAGTGTTAACTGAATTTTTATTACGCTTAGTATCTTATTTTCTGGTTAAAAAGTGATGTAAAGCCCCTATCAAGTTAGCGTCATTATCAAATTGACAAGGTTCAACACTAATATCCGGTGTAGAGATCTCATTCTTTAATAGTTTTAGCTCATTATTAATGCCTTCAATTACATCCGGACGTTTGCTGATCCCCCCGCCGATTAGGATTTTCTCTGGGTCAAGTGCGTATTTTATATTATAGATACCAGCTGCAAGCCTCTTGTAAAAAAGAGTAATGCATTCTTTTGCAATGGGATCACCCTCTTCAGCCATCCGGAATACCTTTTCCCCGTTCAAGGTCCCATTTTCCAAGGATTTCTTATGTTCCGCCTCTTTGGCTAGAGCATTTGTTGAGGCAACTAGGCTCCAGGTTGATTTTAGGGGATTCCTCAACGGGTCGCCCATAATCATATAGCCAAACTCGCCCCCTTGTAAGGTGGCACCACGTAAAACGGTATGATTCATCACGATACTACCGCCAATGCCTGTGCCTATTACTATACAAATATAGTAATCTATTTCTTTTGCTGCTCCAATCCACCCCTCTGCCAATGCAGCGCAGTTCGCATCATTTTCAATCGACACATCCAGACCGGTCCGCTCCTTTATCAATTCTGTCAAACTAATACCGTGGATATATGGGATTGCGCTTGACCCACCGATATATCCATTTATCACATTAACCGCACCTGGTGAACTAATAGCAATCCCTTCAATTTCAAAGCCCTGTCGATATTCATTGGTGATTTCGGTAATCGTCTCCAGAAAACTCTCTAAACCTTCTTGCGGAGTAGGGATCTTTCCGCCTTCCAGCTTCAATCCGCGCTCGTTCATTACTGCATACTTAATAAAGGTACCACCTATATCAAATACCATATAAGAATTCATGGTCAGCCCTCCTGTTACTAAAAAGATGCTTGTTGAGTAAGCAGAGCAGCTCCAATGACACCAGCCTTTGTACCTAATGAAGCATCTACAATTTCAACTTTATGCTGCAGCTGTGGATATAAAAAGTCATTAACCCTTTCTAGAAGGAGTGGCATAATATAGTCTTTTGACTGCATAACTCCACCACCAAGAACGATGATGTGTGGATCAACAGTATGAACAATATTCGCAATGCCTTTTGCCAATGAGACTATCATTTGATCGACAATATTTCCTGCTTCCTCATTCCCATTCATTGCCATCTCAATTACCTCACCTGCATGGCCTGTAATCCTTAGTTGTTCTCTTCCACGCTGCTTAACTGCAGTTCCACTTGCCAGTGTTTCTAAGGCACCAACATTCAAGGCATGATGTGACGGTCCCTCACAATCTACAATTAAATTGCCTATTTCACCTGCACAGAAGTGTGCACCTTGAAGCAATTGCTTGCGGAATACAAACCCTCCGCCAACTCCTGTGCTAACAGTAATATAAAAAACAGACTCTTTTCCTTCCCCAGCACCAATGATGGCTTCTGCAAGTGCAGCTGCATTTGCATCATTATCAAGATAAACCTTTTTATTCAAAGCCTTTTCTAACATAGATACTATTGGAATATTATCCCACCCAGGTAAATTGTTTGGACTCAGGATTAATCCCTGTTTCACATCTAATGGGCCCGGGGACCCGATTCCAATTGCTTCGATATTTCGGTCTTGTAGGATTTTCTCGCAATGCTGAATCATTTGACCGATTATATAATTTGGTCCTTTATCACTTTCTGTTTTTATATTTATTTCTTCCATTAACTGACCTTCAGAAGTTACAACCGCAATTCTTAGGTTAGTTCCTCCCAAATCAATCCCTAGAAGATACTTCTCCATATCTGCCACTTCCCCTGTTATTTTGATAGATTCCACGGATCCTGGATAACTTAATTTCCCCAAGACAATTGGCTCTTTTTAATTGTTACTTTTTTCTCCTTATACTCAGTGGTTCCAAGTGAACCGGAATTAATTAGCTAATTATTAAGTCGGCACTTACAAAATCGATAGGATTTCCAACCTCAATTTCAATACATCCTTCCTCGATCCTATATTTATTTTGGCTGCTAAATACTTCCAATTCTTCCGTCCCCAGTTCAAACATTACTTCTTTTGTTTCTCCTGCTGCAATCCAAATCTTCTTAAATCCTTTTAATTCCTTTACTCTCCTCGTTATACTTGAACCCTTTCCTTTTATATAAAGCTGTATTACATCATAGCCATCACGGTCCCCTTTATTGGTGACTTCAACCATAATTTTGAATGTTTCCCCCGCTAAGAGTTTACAAACTGGGATGGACTGAATAGAGCAACGAAGATTATCATACGTGAATGTAGTATACGAAAGGCCATATCCAAAAGGAAATAATGCCTTCCCGGACATATCAAAATAATCTCTCTTGTATCCACCCTCCTTGTGATTATAAAATACAGGAATTTGCATGGAGGATCTTGGAATTGAAACAGGCAATCTTCCACTTGGATTGACTTTTCCAAATAAAACCTCTGCTATTGCCTGGCCACCCATTTGTCCTGGATACCATGCACTTAAAACAGCTGGGACATTTTCCGCCACCCACGGAATGGCATGCGGTCTTCCTTGTATCAAGACAACAACAGTTGGTGTTCCAGTCTGGATGATTCGCTGTAGTAGGTGTAGTTGCTGGCCACCTAATTCTAAATTAGCTATGTCAACATTTTCACCACAATCCATTTCTTCTTCTCCGGTTGTATTGATTACAGCACCATTAAGGTCAAATTGTGCATCAAAATTTCTTGCACTAGAACCACCTAAAACGACGACGGCAACATCCGAACTGTTAGCCAGATGAACTGCCTTTTCGATCCCTTCCGTATCTAGGGAACGAATGCCGCATCCTCTTTCATAAGCAACTTCTGCATCATTTGCTAATTCAGTAATCCCCTGTAGAACAGTGACAACTTTACCTTCTTGTTGAAACGGTGTATAATCTCCTAGCTGATTATAAACAGAGTCTGCATTAGGTCCAATAACTGCTATTTTTTTATTACTCCCTTTTATTGGTAATATCCCTTGATTTTTTAACAAGACAATTGACTGCCGTGCCGACTCAAGATTGATTTTTTGTGCTTGTTCCTGACTTATTGGGGTTTTTGTTTCTATAAAAGGATTTTCAAATAAACCCATTTTAAATTTAAGTGTCAAAACCCTTCTAACTGCATCGTCCAGCTTTTCTTCACTGACAAGACCTTCTCCAATGGCTTTTTCTAAAGTAGTATACACGTTGTCCCAAAGACTTATATCTACCCCATTTTCTAGAGCCAGCGCAGCAGCTGCTTCCTGACTTTGTGTTAATGGGACTAAAAGGTCTAGTGCACAACCATCTGCCATTACAGCCCCTTTAAATCCTGATTCCTTGCGTAGGATTTGGTTGAGAAGATACCCATTAGCATGACATGGGATTCCATCAATTTCATTATAAGCAGCCATACAAGCAAGAGCTCCTAATTTAATAGCTGCTTTCATTGGCGGAAGATGAATCTCCCTTAATTCTCTTTCTCCTATCGATGCAGGGGCTGCATTATGCCCCCCTATTCCATTACCTTGAGCTGTAAAGTGTTTAAGAACAGCAATCATTTTACCTTCCGGAATGATATCACTTTCTTCCCCTTGCATCCCTTTTACAACCGCTTCTGTTAATCGAGAAGTAAGATATGGATCTTCACTGAAACACTCTTCCGATCTTCCCCATCTAGGATCCCGAAGGATATCCAATGTCGATACAAGTCCTAAATGAGCACCTTTTGCTCTGATTTCGTTTGCAACAGCTGCTATCAGTTTTTCATGTAATTCGGTATTCCACGTCGCACCAATTCCCAAGTTTACAGGAGTTATCATGCTATCTAATCCTTGATGACCATGGGGGCACTCTTCGGAAAGAAGGACAGGAATCCCCAACCTGGTATGTTCCTTTACATATTGTTGAATCATATTAGCCACTTCGGCACTTGAATCTTTGGCAATCCCATTTTCAAAATTGATTGATGACCAAGGATCGGAACGGAATAACCCATAAAGGACTCCGATCCCATCCCACCGTTGAACATGCTCTTTAAACTTCTCCGTTAGTTCGTATCCGGTGTCAGTTTTTCTGTAGACTTCCCAACCATATAATTTTTGGTTGACCTGTCCAACCTTTTCCTTTAAAGTCATGCCTGTCAGTAACGTCTCTACTTGATCATCTATTTTTTCGTTTGCAGTATTATAATGTTCCATTTTTCCACCTAACTATTGTAGTATTTTCAAACTTACCCCACTGTACTAGGTTAATAGAATCGTTTTTACCTCAAATGGCTTCAGTGATGTAGTTAGTTTATTCCCTTGTACCGAAATTCCCACCGGTTTCTCTTCCAACAGATTGGTTTCATATGCGGAATGAACCTGCCCTGACATAGATAATTGAACTTTCTCTCTGCCCCCGCTGGATTCATACATTCTAAGCGTAAGCCCCGTACCATCCTCTGACTGCTTAACCGTATCAAGAATGACCTGTTTAGACTCTGTCTTAATAAAGGAATATGAACTTGGAAGACTCCCCTCATGGGCTGAAGTACGGAAAACAACAGCTGGGTGATTCAACTCATACCCTCTCTTGACTACATCAGCATCTCTCCAGTCACCTTCATGCGGAAGAAGGGAGTAGGTAAATTCATGATTCCCCTGATCTGCCCCCCGGTCAGGCCATTTTGGTGCCCGTAACAATGATAAGCGCAGAACATTTTGTTTCACGTCATACCCGTACTTGCAATCATTCAATAAACTGACTCCATAATTGTGTTCAGAAAGATCGGCAAAGCGATGGCCGCATACTTCAAACTGTGCTTGCTCCCAGCTAGTATTTGAATGTGTTGCTCTTTCAACCGATCCGAACGGAATCTCAAACGTGGCTTTATTACTAACCACATCGACAGGAAAAGCGACCTTCAATAATTTGTGATCCTCCCGCCAATCGACTCTTGTTTGGAAATCAATTCGCCTACTGTGGTGGTATAAAACCATATCTTGTTCAATGGTTGATTGTGCTAACTGCCATTTAAACCAAATGACGTCCTTCGTTGCCCCTGTTCGGATGCCTTGTTCAAGAAGGACAACCTTCTCCGCAGGCTGATCTTCAAATTTGGGATCGATATCCCATGCATCCCAAAGCATCGGGCGGTCATGGAATAGCTGGAACTCGTTAGCGGCTCCGCCATTGCATTTGACTTCACGCTGGGCTTTTTTATCATATAGACGGGAGATTTCCCCCTTTTCATTCCATTCGACCAGATAATATTCTGTTTCCCACTCGCGGCCTATATCCTCTTGCTCTTCGATGACTTGTTTCTCCAAATCTTTTAGCCATATGACTACATAGCCTAGTTCTGGAATATCAGGAACGTAAACAGTTAATTCGATTTGGCCATCCCCCTTTTGAATAAAGTCCGCTGGAAGTTCTTCACCATCCAGATTTACTGCTCCCTTTCCTACTAATTCAGGTCCGCCAACAATTTTTACTGTTTCAGATCTCTTCCAGGATAAACTATTAAATAGGACGATTGGTAACCCGTCACCATTGGTGTCTATTTGTTTCTCCAATGCCTGCAAAGCTTCCTTTCTCGTCTTTTCCCCGTATTCAAAAACTTTCTTGTAATCAGACTCTGAATCCACATATACCTCTGGAATGGATGAGCCTGGAATAATATCGTGGAATTGGTTTAGAAGAAGCAATTTCCACCCTTCTTCCATTGACGAAGGAAGGTTTGCTCCAGCGAAGTGTACAGCTAAACTGCTCCAAATTTCTGCATCTCGATAAAGGACTTCCGCCTTACGATTCCATTTCTTATTCCGGGCATGTGTTGTGTATGTTCCGCGATGAAGCTCGAGATACATATCTCCAACCCATGTAGGGAGTTGTGTGTTTACCTCGCTGATCCCATCAAAAAATTCGTGTGCTGTACTGTTTATCACTTCTGGCAGGCCAGGTAGTGAGGCCGAACGGTCAATATAATCAATCATTTCTTGTGTAACACCGCCGCCACCATCCCCATGTCCATAAAGAAGCATTTGTTTAGGATAGACATTCTTTTGCTTAAAGCTATTCCAGTGGTCATGGATTTCTTGAGGATGCGTATATTCATTTAATCCATGGTTCAAATATGAGAGAATCCTAGTTCCGTCGATACCTTCCCAGTAAAATAAATCATAAGGAAATGAATTGGTATCATTCCAATTCATTTTTGTTGTCATAAAATAGTCAATTCCAGCACCTTTTAATAATTGCGGCAGGGATGCACAATAACCAAATGTATCCGGAAGCCACTCAATTTTAGGCTGGACCCCGAATTCATCCTTGTAAAATTTCATCCCATATAATAACTGACGGACTAAAGATTCACCTGATGGCATATTTAAATCAGGCTCAACCCACATACCTCCGACAACCTCCCAGCGCCCCTCAGCAATATGCTTTTTCACTCTGTTATAGATTTCAGGGTAATGTTCCTTTACAAAAGCATAGGCTTGGGGCTGACTCTGTGCATAGGTGAAGTTTGTATTCTCCTCCAGCAGGGTACTCATCGTCGAAAAGGTCCTGCTGCACTTGCGAATGGCTTCCTTTACTGGCCAAAGCCATGCAAGATCAATATGGGACTGACCTACCATTAAGATTTGGCCATGGGTGTTGCCTGCCAAATCGGATAGCTTTTTCTTGATACCTTCTTCTATACCTTCAACCCATGAACTATTTAATAAAGCCTCTGGCTTTTCAATCAGGATTATTTTTTCTGCCTCTGTCAAAGAATCGATGATTTTGAATCTTCCCATATCACCTTCTGGCAGTAATTTAGCCGTCTCATAGTAGGCCTTCACAGTTGCCAACAGACTTTGGACAGCCGTGTTCGGAAGATCAATGCTTCCTTTAAGAAGGGTGAGGGGGGGAGGATCAAATTCGGCTGGTTCATTCTGATAATTTAACTCGTCTTGCGTTTGGCCAGCATAGTTAAATAGTTCTATTTTAATGTTGATTTTTTCTTTCCCCCACGCTTTCTCCGGAAAAGGAACATAGCTTCGGTTACGGTCAATTCCATGATAAGGCATATCATCTAACGAAACCAATGCCTCATGAAGAGTCCTAAGACCCTTGGCACCGGGTAGAAAAGTTAGTCCCATTGGTCGATACCGCCATTCAATTGGGATTGATACCTCTTTTTCCAAAAACATGGTTGTGCCTGAATCGACTAACCAATCACCTTCATTAATAAGTAGGGGTTCCTCAGATTCGAATTCATATTTTTCCGGCTCTATATATTTGCCGCGCTTTGCGCGCCAATCTTGGATCTGGATGGATTCCAGATTTTCGTGATTTGATAAATATTGAATAAATCGCTGAATTGTCTGCAATGTCAAAGTCGTTTCCTCCCAAGCTATTAATCTTAAAAAATACAGAGTATGGCAGACCATTTTTGTATCTGCCATACTGCACCATAGTAATCTTTACTTAACGTACGCTAGCAGCCGTTTATTCCGACCATGTTCTTAGTAAATAGTCCGCACTAGCTTTTAACATATTCTTTGTGTCTTCAGAAACATCTTTCACTTGGTTACGGTCAATGGTATCCTTAAATTTTTCCAAGTGAGTTGCCGCTTGCTTCATACGACCGCTGTCATAATGTTTTTTCGCACTCTTCAATGTTCCCGTTAACTGTTTGCCGGCTGTTTCGGCCAATTCCTCTTTCTCAACCAATCCGTTGATTACACCATAAATCTCATCCAAGGTAATTCTGACAACAGTACTGACTCTATTGCCAGTATAGTCTTCCATCACAAATTCAAGGATACTGTCCGTTGATTGAGTTTGGAATGTGAGCTCATTTAAATGTGTGCGTCCGCGAATAATATAAGGTTTGCGTCCTTGACTGTAAGTTGTATTAAACGTTTTGGCTTCTCCATTTTCATAAATATACAGGTAATGCCAATCTCTTGCTTCAGGTAACTCCCACGTAACGGAATTCCCTTCAATTGTGACTTTTTCTGCCGAATATGCTTCTATATATTTGTCAATAAACGTGCCCTGGTAGCTTATCCAGTCATGGCTGTTAATTTTTATTTTCAAATGATATTTATCCCCGTTAATTGGCATATTGGATAGTTTTACTTCTGTTTTGCCTTTGCTAACAGTGACAATCCTATTGACTTCTTTGGCATAATCGTAATCTGTAGAAATATTTATAGTAGTCTTTCCATTGACATCCTTAGGATTCTCCCACGATACTACCATATCACCCTTATCCGTTTGGGTAGCTTTAATGTTACGAACTCCTTTAGTTAAGTCGTAATGAACAACCGCAGGATCACTTTCTTGACCATCTTGACTCACGGCTGTCACAGAAACCTCACCTGATAATCCCTTCAGGTTTTTGATATAAAACACTTCATCATAAATCCCACCAACATAAGCTCCGTTATTATAGATATTGTATTGATTGACTTCATCATATCCTTTTAAATCCCATGAAATATACATTTCATTGGAATCGCGGAGAGCTTTTGTTATCTGCAGACCGGTTGGTGCCTCTGGTTTTGCAATCGATCCATCGGTAATCTTTACTTGCCCAATATTCATCTGGTACTAATCAACCGCTACATCGCCATTTTCAAAAACTAGCCCAAATGCAGCAATCTCTTTACCTGCATATTGAGATAAGTCAATTTTTGCTGTTACCCAGCCATCGGTCCGTTTACCCGAGTTGGATACTGCCAGTTTTACTACCTCTTCAGGAGAGTCCTTAAAGTGTAAACCGATACTCATAACGGATGTGTCATCTTGTGAGGTTTTCTGATACGTAAGTGAGAATTCGGAACCCTCTTTTACCTGCAAATCGGTCTTATAGAGGCGTAGGTAGTTTTCAGCATCTAATGTACCGTTAACTACAAGCGAGTTACCTCCGTTATAGGCACCTACCTTTTCATAATCGTAGCGTGGACCTGCATTGTAGTTAGGACCAAAATCAAAATCTACCTGTAGTGGTGTACCTGTCGTATCAATCCACCACTGCCAAGTAATAGGAATATCCTGAATATTAATATTGGACCATTCTTCAGAATTGCTGACCTTTCCATCGACATAATAGGCCAACCCACGGCCAATGTTAAAATTGGATACAAAATTGGAGCCTTGAATAACACTTCGTTCCGCTATATATGCAGCAACGCCATCCCAGTTGTCTCCTTTTGCTGCTACATCAGACAGGTCAACGTCTGCATTTCTGCCAGTACGGGTTGGGTCCTGATTCGGACCAGTCCACCATGCACGATCACGAATGAACGACATCCATTGATAATCGCTGTTATTCCTCCGCATCGTATCTTCTCCGCCAAGGTCCTCATCTAATCCGTGATGTGTAAAGTCGGAGCCAAGCATTGCAATACTATTCATCAGTTTTCCACTTTCATCTAAATTATTTCGTAAATCATTCCGGTGTTTTTTAAATCGGTCGCCGCCAGCCTCAACACCTGCAAATACCGTTTCAAGGGGATCTAAACCTAAACTCTCTGCATGTGCTTTAGAATTTTTCATCTTGTCATTATTCCAAAGGTAGTTTAAGAAAATTGAATGGGCAAGATCGCCATATTGTGGGTCCTTTAAAAAAGGACTATTAACCTCGGTAAACTCATTTTCGTATCTCGTTTTGCCAGTTTCATTATGGACGGAATCATACCACTGGACATATAGACCACTATTTCTCAACACCTTTAAAAACTCTTTATATGTAGGGATATCCTCGACCGCTACCCCGGTAATCTCTTCTTGGTTAAAGAAATAACCATCAAAACCAAAATAACCAGCAATTTCAATCAATTTTTCAGCAGCAGGGAAATTTCCATTCTCATCCTTAACAAACATTTGTGTATAGGTTTGAGGTCCCCTGTCATTGCTTGAGAAGAAAATAACGGCAAGAGATTTTACCCCGTTTTTATGTGCGGCATTTGTGTAAGCAGGATTTGGAATGTTTAATACACCAAATTCAAACCATCTTTCATACCACGGTAGGCTAGGATTATATAAGTCTCTCGGAACATCCGCCGACGCCATTCCGTGCCAGTAGGAATAATAGTCTGTATACTGCCAGAATGGAAACGTGTATTCCCCAAATTTATTCGTATAGGCCGTACTATCCATAAAGGAATTCCCATAATCACCAGCAAGATTAAACATTTGTGTTTCCTGGCTCAATTCAGGGTTTGCCTGTGTAGAGGCAAACGGTTCAATTCTTTCTTGTAATGGTACTTTCGCCCTTAGCATTTCGGCATATTTATCCGTTTTCGGGTCCCATTCGATAATGTCATTTGCTGTATACCCATGCTGTGTAGGCTGATTTAATCCAGTTGCACTTTTGCCTGTATACGGTAGTGTGTCCCCTGCCAAAGCCGTAGATGAAAAGCTAATCTGCAAGATAAGAAGCATAGAAAGTGTTACGATTAATGTTTTTTTTATTCTTCCCAATCGAGAAAACATTCTTTTTCCTCCCTTATTTATAAACTGCTGTAGTTTGCGCAAAAGAAGTAAATTAATCTCACTCTGTTCTAACCAATGGCACCCTTACAAATGACTCTCTGTGTAATGCATCACGCGAATGAATGACTAATAAGTTTCACCGTCCTTTTATACATAAAAGATTCGTTTAATGCCCTAAGCGACATTGATGTAAGCCCTTCCATCATTTTAGCAGTACTTTACTGTCCATCCTATTGGTAAAAACATAGATTCATTGGTTAAAATAAAGAACACTGTGGATCAAGAAAAGATTGATATATACATAGAAAAAAACGTACCACTTCATAGGTTGGTACGTTTTTGATTCATGGAATTATTTATATTTTATTAATTTCGATAGGATTAAAACCCATTGTTCTCTGCTAACAGTTTATACCATCTGCCGGATTTCTTAATGGTTCTTTCCAAACCATTTTTTAAATCTACCTCTACCAATCCATAGCGGTTCTTATAAGCATTTGTCCATGACCAGTTATCCATAAATGTCCAGATATGATACCCAAGGCAATTGGCCCCTTCCTCAATTCCTTTGTGCACCCATTTTAAATGTTCCTTCACAAACTCAATCCGGTATTCATCCTCAATAAATCCCTCTTCGTTACGAAACTTCTCCTCGCCTTCAACCCCCATACCGTTCTCTGAGATGAAAAAGGGAATATTACCATAATTTTTACGAAGATCGACCATTATGTCATAGATAACTTCTTCGCAAATCTCCCATCCACGGTGTGGATTGATTTTCCGCCCTGGCATGATGTAAGGATCAAATAAATGTTCCGGCATAAACGGTGCATTCTCCGGCTCAGACTCCTCTTTGGCTTTAACGCGGCGCGGTTGGTAGTAGTTAACTCCTAAAATATCAATAGGATTATCTCTAATAACTTCCAAATCACCGGTTTCTATGGTTGGAAGCAAATCTCTTTCTAGTAAAATATCAACTAAGTCCTTTGGATAGTTCCCTTTTGTGACAGGGTCAAGAAAACTACGATTAAAGAATAGGTCCGAAATATGCGCTGCGGCTACATCCTCCGCATCCCTGCTTCTTGGATAAGTTGGAGTTAAGTTTAGAATGATACCAATTTTGCCATCAAGATTCAATTCCTTAAATGCCTCTACCGCCCTTGCATGGGCAACAATGGTATGATGTGCAACAACTGCCCCACGTTTAAAATCTGTCACATTAGGATAATGCCAATTATATAAATAACCTGCCTCGACAGGCACGATCGGTTCGTTAAATGTAAACCAATATTTCACACGGTCACCAAATAAGCGGAAGCATTTTTGTGCATAATTTACATAGGCATCGATTACCTCCCTGCTTTCCCAGCCTCCTTTTTCCTGCATGCACATTGGCATATCAAAATGATACAAATTAATAAACGGCTCAATGTCATTAGCCAATAACTCATCAATGACTTGATTGTAGAAGGAAACGCCCTCCTCATTTATTTCCCCTGTGCCATCCGGAATTAATCGTGACCATTGAATTGAGGTCCGAAATGAGTTATGGCCCGTCTCCTTCATTAGCTGAATATCCTGTTTAAATCGATGATAGAAATCCGATGTATGCTCTGGGCCAACTCCATTATGAAAACATTCGGGCTCGATGCCGTACCAATAATCCCAAATACTTTGTTTTCTTCCAGCACTCAGTGCTGCGCCTTCCGTTTGTGGACCGGATGCTGCACTTCCCCACCAAAAGTTTTCAGGAAAACGATAGTGGATATTTTGTTCTTCGAATACTTTTCCCATAGATTTCACCTTCACTCTTTTAAATTTTCCTCCACTCACTCGGTGTCGTGCCAATCATTTTTTTAAATTGCTTATAAAAATAAGTGGTATCAGAATACCCTACTTTTTTCCCAATATCTCCAGCCCTAAAATGGGTGGTTTTCAGTAATTCTTTTGCTTTTTCCAATCGATAGCGATTCAGATATTCAGAATAGACGACCCCTACTTCTTTTTGAAATAATTGTCCCAAATAAATAGCATTTACATGAAACTGCTGCCCTAGTGTTTTTAATGATAGCCCTTGGACATAATGGGCATGGGTGTACTGAAGCACATTTTGTACGATCGGACTTCGTAAATGAACATGGTTATGAATGGTCAGGATTAATTCATAAAAATATTCGGTTATAATGACCCTTATCTGCGCGATATCCGAGCTATAAAACATTCGTTCGACAACACCTGTATAAAGGGAGAAATCCTCGGGTTGTAGTGAATAATGGATATAAGAAATTAAATCCAGTGCATACTTTTTTACCACTAGGGGCGAGATAACATTTGATTTCTTTGTTAAATCCTTAAGATAACAATCAATCAGTTCTAAAGGTTCTTCCTCTGCATTCATTAGTTGTTTAACAATATTCCCCTTAAATTCCTGCTGCCGTTTTAACTCCTCCTGATGATCAATTATTTCTTTATCTGAGATCAGCACATTTGGTTCTGAATATATCTGCAGAAGGCTATGTTCCCTAGCAATCGCAAAACTTTCTTCTAGCTTATCAATCTCATAAACCGGCTTGCCCATAGCCAAATAGAATAAGCCTGCCTCTTTTTGCTCATTACAGAGTTTATCAAGAAGACTTTGGTTTTGCTTTACCAACTCTTCTTCACTTACACCTCCAAAAATAACCACGATCTCTTGATCAGGACTACAGAAAGATATTGCCGAGTATTGCTCTGCAATAAAGTGTCTAACGTACTTAACCACTTCAGACTTCTGATAATGTTCAAGATTTAAGATTGAAACATTATATGACGGTTGGTTTAATTCGATATTGTATAATGCCAATTTTTCAAGAAAATCATGCTGATCTATTTCCCCTGTCAGAAAGCGCCATAATGTATTATCCAATAATGTAGTCGTTCCCTCTGGCCGACTTCCTGCCAGATTAGCCCTAAGTTTTCGTCCTACGGCTTGAATCGTTGTCAACAATTCCTCTTCATCGACAGGTTTCACCAAATAGTTTTCAACCCCTAGTAACAACCCTCGTTTAATAAACTCAAACTCTTGATAACCTGTTAGGACAATATTTTTAACCTCTGGCCGTACACTCTTAACCTCTTGAATTAAGTCCAAGCCGGACATTTCCCCCATTAAAATATCTGTAATCAGAATGTCGATGGGATGCTGTTTAATATAGGAGAGCGCCTCTTCTCCGCTTTCTGCTGTATGAACAATTTCAAAACCGTAATCCTCCCAGTCCAAGATCGCTGATAATCCTTTTGTGATGATGGGTTCATCATCAGCCAATAGAACCTTAAACATAAGAAATCCCCTCCACTGGAATAGACAAAGTGACCATTGTTCCCGTGTTTTTGCTACTCTTTATGGTAATACCATACTTGTTCCCATATCTCAGTTTCAAACGTTGATGTATATTTCTCAACCCAATAGATTGCATTTCATCACCATCTTCACGATTAATATGTTGTACAATATTGTTCAATTCTTCTTCAGACATGCCCTTGCCATTATCTTCTACACATATTTCAATTTTTTCTCCCAGATTAGAAGCTCGTATAATTAATTCATTATTGGACCGATCTTTTCTAAAACCATGAACAAAATAATTTTCAATAATCGGCTGTAGGGTTAATTTTGAAACAAATGTATGTTTCACCTCATCTGGAATATCAAAATGGACATGCAGTTTATCCGGATGTTTAAACTGCATTAATGTTAAATATTGTTGGACATATTCAATTTCGGTATAGAGCGGTACGATGTCTTTTGATTCCAGTGAGTAGCGGAACAATTTAGATAAATGGAAGATCATCTTACCGGATGTTTTGGAACCCTCCAAGACAGATACCATTCGGATTGCTTCAAGCGTATTGAATAAAAAATGGGGATTAATTTGTGCTTGAAGCGCTTTTAATTCCGCCTGCTGTTGTTTCATATTGAGCAGATAAAATTGTTCAATGTAATTATTTAGTTCATTTAACATCGAATTGATATTGAACGAAATCTTAGATAACTCATCTTCATGTTTCGTTTCGGGGATCCTTGCGTTCAGGTCCCCTTTTTCTACTCGGCGGATGGTTGACACAATTCTATTAATTCGCCGAGAATAATTTTGCATAAATGAATAACTGATTAAAATAGCCGCCAAAATTAGAAAGATGATGACAACCCACATTGTTCCCCTGATAATTGATAGCTTTTGCCACCCTTTATCGGGAATGACACTTACAAACGTATAATCACCTTTGTTCGCAATGGTATTAATGTAATATTCTTCGGATTTATACTCTATCTTTGTTTCATTTGTTTCTTGCTTGACTTGATGGACGAGAGGGAGAGGAACTCCTTTATTATGGGAATAAACGATTTGGCCATTGGCATCAATTAGAAAGAAAGAAGCCGGTGCCCCTTCATCCTTTTTGACCATCCTATCTAAATGCTCAGTAGAGTAATAGACGGAAATCTCACCTATTTTTTCGAGCGTGACCGGGTTATTAATGACAGCCTTTTTCGTAATTGTATCTTTTAACTTCTGCCCTTTTGGCAAAGCATCTCCGCTTAGGTTATAGTATCCCCCCGGGAGTACATCATTTAAATTTGGTTCCGAGTTATCAATACTTTTGTTCCACCTCAGATAATTATTAATGAGCAAATATTCAATTTCAGGGCTATCTTCTGAACGTAAGCTAATGGCGTTAATATCATTATCCTGACTAAAATAGCCATTAAAATACGTATCTAAATTGGTAGGAAAATACGTATGGTCCTCCGTAAATTTATCAAGGCGGTATTCCAAATATTTCCCATATCCGTTATGAAGGGCAAAGGAAATATCATCAATCAGCTCCCCTTGAATATAAAGATCTCGCATTGCCCTATCAATATCTGAATCTTTGGCGGAAAAGTAATCCTCAACCCTTTCTATCGTTCTTGTACTGACATTGACTTCCTTTTGTATAATGATTTCTGAATAATAGTTTGTGATTGTCACAATCAAGATGATGACAGTAACAATAATCGTAATGGAAGAGGTTAAAAAAAGTTTATTAAATATTCTTTGGTGAAAACGGCTGTTGTGTTTCGAATTCATTTCCAATCCCTCAATTATGTGTAGTTTTTCAGTTCAAGTTTATCACAGTGGAAAGAATCGAAGACATGATCTTTCTATGCAGCTTCAGGTAAATACATCCCTGGATAAGAATAGCGCTCGCGCTCTTACCTGGTCAGGAACATTTGGCCAGAAGCGCTTAAATAGGGATAAAGGACTCAAAAAGAGTAATTGACAATCTAATATTTACTTTTCATAAGGAGGAAAGCGAAAGACACTAGCCGTTATGGCACTGGAGCTAGGCAAACTTTATGTTCAAAATCTCATGTTTTTTTATTGTATGAAATAAAATCAAGCTGGAATATTCCACCCAGCTTGATTTGTTTTTAGTTATTTTTGCGAGCTTTTCCACTCATCAAATTGCTTTTGTATTTCTTCTAACACTTTATCAAGTCCGGCTTCTTTTAATTTCTTATTGAATTTTGGTAAATATTCTTCTGGGTCAACAGATCCTGTTGCCAAGGCAGGATAGAATTCCTTCGAAATATTTGTAATGGATGCAAGTTCTGAACGAACGGGATCACTATTAAAATTGAAACCTAGTGATGGCGCCTTAACGGCAGAATCATTAAACTCTTGGAACTTTTCCCATTTATCTTCAGGGTCATCTTTGTAAAGGTCTAGGATAAAGTGGTTTCCTAGTGAATAAGATGGCATGTTATAGCTTTCAATGCGTGCAGGCAGATCTTCAATTGTGCCATTCTCATTCTTCTTGTAATGTACGCCTTCAATTCCCTTATCTACTAAGTTACGAAGATAAGGATCCGTATTAAGTAAATTTAAGAATTCCATCGTTTTTTCAGGGTTTTTAGATGTTACTGAAATTGCCTGAATTGAACCAGATACGGAATCGTTTACAGTTGTTGGCTGCTCCGCAGGTACAGAAACTACCTCGTACTTCGCTGAACGAGACCATAGTAAATCTGCATATGGTTGGAAACCACCCATGCGGACAAACCAGTTTTCTACATCCATCGGCCAGCTGTCTTTACTTGTTGCAGCATCCTCTTTTAGGTAGCCAGCTTTATAATAGCTGTGCATTGTTTTAAGCGTTTGCATAGCTTCGTCTGTTTCAAATGGATTTATAACATGATCTGTATCACCCTCGAATGGGAAGGCAAATGGCATTTCAGCGTTAAAGACATAATCATAGCGTAAAAATGCATCAAATGTTGCGATTGGTGTGATGCTAGGTTCATTCTCTTTAATAACCTTTAACATTGGCTCTAGATCTTCTAGAGTTTTCACATTTGAAATATCAAAGTTGTATTTGTCAACAAGTCGTTTGTTAAATGTATAAACCGATTGTCTAGCAGCTTCTTTATTTGCAGGAATACCATAAGTCTTACCATCAACTTTAATTCCTTCTAAAAGGGCTGGGTTAATGGCTTGCTTTAATTCCTTGCCTTCCTCTTCTAACAATTCATCAATGGCTAGGAAAGCACCTTTTTGTGCGTTTTGAACATAGTCAGTACCATTCGTAAAGATAATATCAAATTGTTCCCCAGAGTTAATCATGACTTGAGATTTTTGTGCCCAATCTCCCCAATCTATTTGGGTCATGTCAACTGTGGCATTAATTTTTTCTTTTAGATACTTATTTACTTCTTCAAATACTTTATCAGTATCTTTTTGTGGTGTTCCAATGGTATACCATTTAATTTCATATGGCTTTCCATTTCCATCACCTTTTTCCGTTGTTGAACTATCTTCATTACCGCTACAAGCAGTAAGAATAGTTCCAATAGACAGAACTAATGCAATCAAAATCCATAACTTCTTTTTCATTACAGCTCTCCCCTTTTCTTTTTTTATTCTTTAACGCCGCCAATAGTCAGTCCACTAATAAAATACTTTTGAAAGAATGGATACGAAATCGCTATCGGTAAAGTGGCGATAACAACCATTGCCATTTTTGCTGATTCTTCTGGGATGGTATCAAATAAGCTTTGTTGCATGATAGCCACATCCAAATTCTGCCTCATAAATTCAAGATTTGCCTCAATTTTCATTAATAAGGATTGGAGTGGTACTAGATTTGGGTCATCAATGTAAAGTAAAGCTGTAAACCAATCATTCCAATAACCCAATGTGCTAAACAATGCAATTGTTGCAATCCCTGGTAATGAAAGAGGGAAAATGATTTGGAAAAAAATCCTCCATTCACTTGCTCCATCTATTCTCGCTGATTCCAAAATCGATTCAGAAACTGATTTCAGGAAAAATGTTCTCATGATGATGATATAAAAGGCATTCATAGTAAGCGGTAAGATCAACGCCCAAATAGTATCTTTTAAACCCAGGAATTGGGTTACTACTATATAAGTAGGAACCAACCCACCACTGAAAAGCATGGTAAAGAATGCAAGGAATGTAAAAAACTTGCGATATTTGAATTGTGGTCTTGAAATCGCATAAGCATAAAAGGTGATCATTAAAACGCTGATAATTGTTCCAACAATTGTAATGAAAATCGTAACACCGTAAGAGCGGAATAACTGCTCTTTCATACTCCATAGATAGTGGTATGCATCGAGGCTCCATTCCTTAGGGATTAATTGAAACCCATTTCTAACTATACTCTCCTCACTAGTAAAGGAAATAATAATGACATAGATAAATGGAAAAATGCACGTGAAAGCTAAAATCCCTAGCAGTACACTAATTATCGCATTAACGACTGGATGCATATGCTGAGGATCACGATGTTTTTTCCTTACAACCTTTGTCCCACCCCCCTTCATTTCTCCTAGTGAACTTGAAATAACGACCGGTGATTCATTTCGTTCTAGTTTTGCCATATCGTTAGCCGCCGGGCGACTTCCTCCCTTCACGATGGATTAAAATTAAAATAATGCACTTTCCTCATCAACTTTTCTTACAATATAGTTAGTGATGATAACAAGGATAAATCCAACTGCCGACTGATAAAGACCTGCAGCCGTACTCATTCCAATATCCCCAAGATTCATAAGACCTCGGTAAACGTAAGTATCAATTACGTTTGTAACTGAATACAACGCTCCGGAGTCTCTTGGAACTTGATAAAATAATCCGAAATCCGAGTTAAAGATTCTACCGATATTCATGATTGTTAAGATAATCATTAACGGTTTAAGCATAGGTAAGGTAACATGTTTAATCTGTTTCCATTTTGAAGCACCATCAATCATAGCTGCCTCATAATATGTTCGATCAATTCCAACAATAGATGCTAAATAAACAATACTACCATAGCCAACACCTTTCCACAGACTCATAAACACGATAATAAATGGCCAATATTTTGACTCGTTATACCATGAAATGGAGTCAATGTTGAACCAGCCGAGAAATTGATTTAGTAAACCATGCTCAGTGCTTAAAAAAGTGAATACAAAGTAGCTTCCGATAACCCATGAAATAAAGTGTGGAAATAAGATAGAAGTCTGATAGACCTTTGAAAGTCTTTTGTTAATCAATTCACTGAGTAGGATAGCTGTTGCTACTGCCGCTATTAGCCCCACAACAATAAAAATAAGATTGTAGATCAAAGTATTTCTAGTAATAATCCATGCATCGTTTGTACTAAATAAATATTTAAAGTTATCCCAGCCTACCCATTCGCTATTTATAACGCTTGCAAAGAAACCATCGGGATCAATCCGAAACTTTTTAAAGGCCAACACTTGGCCGAACATTGGCAAATAAGAGAATAGTAGCAACCAGATTGTTCCTGGCAGAATCATTAGAAGCCATACTCTATTTTTATAGATATCTTTCAATATACCTTTCATAATTTCTTCCTCCTTTCAGCCCATGTAAGCACTTCCATAGTTATATTTTATAGGGAAAGAGGGACTATTAATAGTTGACTAATTTGGGATTAAGTGCAAAAATCTTAGAAATCGACAAAATCTATGTTCATTCATTTGTAAACGCTTTATGATTTAGTCGAATATTTCATCATTTTTTGTAGAGAAAGGAGTGGATTGATGATGAAAGTGACCGTCTGGAATGAAAATCGGCACGAACAAGGCAATCCAATTGTAAGCGATTTATACCCAACCGGTATTCACGGAACGATTTCAGATTTTCTTCAGTTGGAGGGCTTTGAGGTACGAACTGCCACTTTAGATGAAAGTGAGCACGGTTTAACAGATGAGGTCCTCAACAATACCGATGTTTTAATTTGGTGGGGACATCTTGCTCACGGTGAGGTTAAAGACGAGATTGTAGAGAAAGTCAAACAGCGTGTTCTTAATGGAATGGGGCTGATTGTTCTTCACTCAGGCCACTTTTCTAAAATATTTAAAGTACTAATGGGAACAAGCTGTGATCTAAAGTGGCGTGAAGTTGGTGAAAAGGAGCGCTTATGGACCATAAACCCTAGCCATCCAATTACAGTAGAAATTCCTGAATATATCGAATTGGAAAATGAAGAAATGTACGGAGAGCATTTTGATATACCTAAGCCTGACGAGATAATCTTTATCAGTTGGTTTGAAGGTGGTGAAGTATTCCGCAGCGGCTGTACATATACACGAGGTAATGGGAAAGTATTTTACTTTAGGCCTGGACACGAAACTTATCCGACCTATCATAACAAACAAATTCAACAAGTAATCATTAATGCGGTGAAATGGGCCGAGCCTATCAAAAAAAAGCATTCCGTTTACGGGAATGTGCCCGCTCTCGAGGATTTAACACAAAGTAAAGAATGATGAAAAAGTTATCGGTAGGTATCATTAAATACCAAGTTTTCTTGTAAAAAAATTGACCGACTGAAATCATTCAGCCGGTCAATTTTTTGACTAACGAATTCTAAAGGTCTTAATTTCATAAGGTTTGATTTCAAACTCAATAGGTGATACTAATTTATTTCCAATTGGCTCTTCCATCAAATTGGTCTCAACCCATGAGGTGAACTCTTTCTGAATGTTCATGCTCACCTTACCTCTACGTCCTTCATATTCATGTAATCGTACAATCACTCCGTTACCATCGTAAGCTGGCTTTATAGAGTCAATCCAAACATGCTCATTATCTATTTCAATAAATGATTCTTCCTTCATCCATTTGCCTTCTACAGCGATAACTGGATCATTTAAATCCCATGCCTTTTCCACTGTCTTCGCCGTTCTCCAGTCCCCGAAATGTGGATAAAGGGAATATACAAAGGAATGATGTCCTTGGTCAGCATTCGGATCAGGATGAATGGCAGATTTTAATAGCGTTAATCGCATGATATTATCCTTAATGTCGTACCCATATTTAGAGTCGTTCAGTAAACTTACCCCGTAATCTGGTTCTGACATGTCGGCCCACTGATGTCCAACTGATTCAAACTTCGCCATTTCCCAACTTGTATTCCAATGATTCGGACGTTTTACATTACCATATTGAATATCATAGGTTGCCTCTGTTGCACGAATATCAACCGGGAAAGAAACTTTGAGTAATTTTCGTTTTTCATACCAATCCACATCGGTTTCAAAATCAATACGGCGGTCATTTTTATAGAAAACTACGCGCTGGGAAAATTCAGAATGATGGTATTTCCATGTAACTAGAATACTAAAGCTAAGTTCGCCATTTTCGGCCACTTCGAACGTAGCAACATCATGAATTTCCTCCATCTTTTCTTGATAAAAGATATCAATATCCCACGCATCATGGGCAAGAGGTTTATCTTCAAAAATTTGCAGTACGTTTCCAACTTGGCCTTCAGCTAAAACATGACGCCCTGCTTCCTTATCATAAAGCTTAGTAATCTGACCAAACTCATTCCACTCAACAAGATAATATGGTGTTTCTAATTTTCTATCATGGTAAGTAAAGGAAGTTACCATTTCCTGATTAGCCTCAATCGGTTCAAAATACAATGTTTTCGCACCAAAGGACGGAAGGCTATCTACCTCAACAAGCCAGCCATTCGCTTGTTTTTGATGATTTAACACTTGACCACTTTCATCCTTCCAATTACCTGCTGAAAAATCATTAAACATAGTGATAAATACATTTTTTCTACCCTTATGATGTGTTGAATTTATAACAGCGACAGAACGGTCAGCTTGCTCAATTCCGGTTTGAACAATTTGTGTCTCCACTTGATTGACGATTTGAAGTGCCTCTTTGTATTCTTCTTTAGCATCTTCATATACTTCATGAATAGATGAACCAGGAATAATATCATGAAATTGGTTCCTTAGAATGATTTTCCATCCTTCTTTCAGCTCATTTTCCCCAATCCATGCACCGTCTTGGGACAGCCAAGAAGATAAGAATTCCGCTCTTCTATATAATAACTCTAGCATTCGGTTCATTTTTTTCATAAATGCCTGGCTCGTATAGGTACCACGATGGTATTCCAGATACAACTCACCATCCCATTTATGAATATAGCCTGTAGATTCCTTAACATTTTCATGTAGTTTTTTGAAGAAGTCCCCTGCTGTGGAAGTTTTCACATTCGGCATTCCTGGCAGTTGATCAAACCTACGTCTCATTTCTAGCATATGGCGATTTACACCACCGCCACCGTCCCCATATCCATAGGATAGTAGTAAGTCCTTGGATAAATCCTTATCGCGATAGCCATTCCAAGCACCTTTTACTGTTTTGGCAGTAATAAAGCCATTATACGTATAGAACCAAGAATCTGGAGAGTTCCATGGCTCAGGTGTAGTAATAAAATGCGTTAAAATCTCCGATCCGTCGATTCCCTTCCAATAGAAGGTATCATGTGGCATACGGTTATATTGGTTCCAGCTAATCTTTGTTGTCATCATGGTTTTAATACCTGACTTTTTCAAGATCTGTGGCAGTGCCCAGCTGTAACCAAAAACATCCGGCAGCCATAAATATTCACAGTCGATGCCAAACTCTTCTTTAAAGAAGTTTTTCCCGTGTAGGATTTGCCTAACAAGCGATTCACCACTTGGGATATTGCAATCAGCTTCCAGCCACATTGCACCACCAGCTTCCCACTGGCCTTCTGCAATTCTTGCCTTCATTTGTTCATAAATCTCAGGATAATCTGTTTTAATATAATCATAGAGCTGAGGCTGGGTTTGCAAAAATAGATATTCTGGAAATTGCTTCATTAAGTGCAGAACCGTCGAGAATGAACGGGCCGACTTCTCCCTCGTATTTCTTAGCCTCCACAGCCAAGCAACATCAATATGCGTATGACCGACGGTATGAATCGTAATATCAGATACTTTTTCGAAAGATTGAAGTGCCTCTGTTAATCCAGCTTCTGCTTCATAACAAGATTCATAGAATTCCGCGCTTCCAGGTTCAGTCCAATTAATACCCATCAAAGCATCCTGCATCATTTTTTTCAAAATCGAATAGGAGGAATTAGCCTCTTTCGTTTCTTTTAACACTTCAAATGCAGCTAAAAGTGTATAATATAAATTATCTACTTGTTTATCAAGCCAACCAATTTTAGCCATTTGTAGTTTAAACTCATTTTCTGTTGGAACCCCTCCCCCTTCGAGTCCTGACCAGAGCCGGAAGTCCAAACGCATTGGTTCATGTGAAGTCTTTTCATCAAAAAGAACCTCTTCATGATTAGAGTCAACACCTTGATATGGCTTGCCGTTTACAAATAGTAACGATTCAAACCCGGAGTTATTACCCCCACCTGTCTTACCGAATGAGAAAAGTCCAACAATTTGTTGACCATTTTTTGAAATGTGGCTATCTACATACGCATGTAACCATAGATAGCGATCGCGTCCCTTCCAATAGTCACCAATTTGCATACTATTTGTTGCATTGTATTCGGACGGCGGGTAGGCACCAATCTCACCATCATCTTCATGAGTGTAAAATTTGTCTATGCCAACACATTCACGATAACGGTAACCTTCTAATTCTCTAATACGCTCTTCAAATTTTCTTTCGGTTAAAAACATGTTTACACCCCTCTATAATGAAAAATTACCTGCTGTTACAATTCGGTGATACACATTTCCGCCTACTAGCCCATCGACTATTTCCCATGGTCCGTCATGGCGTAGACGTTTCTCCTCTAACTCTTCGAGACTACTAATTCTTCCTTCAAGCCACTCATTGATTCGGTATTTGACTGAATCAATCCGTGTAATGACACCACCATAACGAATATCAATAACTTCCCATCCAAATGGTTTGTATGCTGCAAACCAAATTTTTCGATGCTTTTGACGTAATTGATCAACATGGGTTTGAATCCAATCCAGCTTAATAAGGATTGATTTCATTTGCTCGTGATCTTTTAGATCATAAGCCCCCTTTAGCTTAATGCCAATTTCCGCTTTCACGCTCAATACCCTAGCTAATTGCTCATAAAAGTCAAAAAGAGTTTCCCACTTTGGATTGTTTTGTTTCGCTTTTTCAATCTTATGGACTAACTCTTCATAATGCTCACCTAAGGACAGACTGCGAATATTCTCGTCGTATAGCCCAATTAAGATATCTTGATACAGCAATACCTTAGAAGTCATTGACGTATTCATGTTATCCTTCATGACACCAGGGGTTTCATCCAGTTTTTTCAGAACCATGAAGTCTTCAAATTGTCCCTCGCCGCAAAAGGCATACCGTTCAGCCGTTTGTTCTAATGTAACTTCCTTGTGATAGGTATGCTCTGCAAACAATTGCAAGACTGGTAATGATGTTGAAAAAGGCGTTTCTGCACCGTTATCACCCCATAGTGTTACAAATACTTCTTTGATCCCTTCTTTTTTGCATGCTGCCATAGCAGCTTCTGTAGTAGCGATTGCTTTACCATAGTTCGGTACTATTCCATTCCATGTCCAAGCACCACCAGCAAAAATAGGAGTTTGGCCTAGTAACTTATGATTTTGAAAGTCCTTTTCATATACATCTTGCTCATTGCGATAATAATTCCAATAAACAAGTTCAACCTCAGGAATAGAATCAAGAATATCCTTTCGAATTTGACCAAACTCATCCTGATATTTGCTGTCTTTGGAAAACAAAGGGAAATACATATCGCTCCAAATCATTGGTTTGAATCCATATTTTTCAGTAATAGAAACTACCTTTTGGAGGTGTCGGTTCATGATATCGATATGATTCTCATAGCCGTGTTTTTCTAAATACTTACCTAAGCCAAGCTGAAAGGTCTCATCCATACCAATATGAATACGCTTAGTCTTGAAAGATTCTGAAGCAGCTCTAATACAATTCTCTAAGAATTCATAAGTCTCAGGCTGATCAACTAAAAGAATATCGTCTGTATCTCTAAATCCAGAAGCATAATTCCACTTAAGCGCTTCCCGTAGATGCCCCAGTGTTTGAATACATGGAATCATCTCGATACCTAATTTACCTGCATATTCATCACATGATTTTAATTCCTCAGCGCTATATCGACCCCGCATATACCCAAAGTATGGATGTTCCTCTACCTCATACGTATCCTCCGTATAAAGCATTAATGTATCTAAGCCTATGACAGCCATTCTTCTGAGTAGCCTTTTTACATCGGCTACCGTAGGCACGGCATTTCTAGAGGCATCTAGCATAACACCGCTCATTTCAAACTGCGGATCCTCTGCTATTTCAAATACGTTGTTTTTGCCATAATGTTCAAGCCATAATCCTAATGCACGAAAAAAGTGAACCGGCTTATCAAAAGTAATTTCTCCTTGGCCTTCATTATTCGCAACCCTTAACATACCTTTCTGATTCTTTACTTGAATTGGGTAGCCCTCTGAAGAAAGTTCAACATCTAAATATTTTGCTATAAGTTCAATTCCATCTATAACGGAAAAAAGGTCTCCCTTTAAATTCAGTTCCATATCAAATCCCCCTGTTTTACCAAATCCAGAATAGTTATTGCTGCAGTGCCCGTTTTTCTAAAGAAATAAATCGATAGAGGCTGACTCTCATCATCAAGTAAGCAGGTGCTACTACGGAAACAAACGGTATTAGACCGAGATATAGATTAATAGTGTAGCCTATGAATATTAAACCGGTCACAATCAATATGGTGTATGGTAAACCGGTCAATGTCAGCAGAAACGACTGTTTAATATATCCCTTTGTTGATAGTTCATAATGAACGTAGGTTGCAAAGAAGTATCCAACTGCTATTAATAACACAAATACTAATACATATAAGATAACTAAAAGGAAACTAGCAAACACACCTGACATGAATTGTTCTGCAATACGGATGTCAATAAAAAGGAACAGGCCGATACTATAAAATACAAGGCCGATTCCATTACTTCTCTTCCATTCTTTAAAATAAACTTGTTTAAACGTTTTCAATACAGGAAAATCTGTATCCTTTTTCATCCATTTCCGAACAATGGTAAACAGAGCAACTGATGCTGGAAAAAAACCAAAAACTCCTAATCCCAGAATGGTAAAAGCAAACCAACACAGATTGGCCAGGATAACTCTCCATATCCATTCACAAACAACAATCATCCATGGAGTTTTTTCCATTACGTCATCCCTCTTTCTAGCTACTAACCCGATTTCTAGGCTTTGTTGCTGTTGTTTTTGATTAATTGCTGATGAAGTGGACTTCCTTTAACGGCTTTTCCAGTTAAACTTAATACGAATTCACTGAACATCGTGTTTGCCCAGGCAAACCAATCTCTCGTAAACTCTTCTGGGCAATCGGCGTTAAAGCCTTCGTGCATATAATTAGTTCCACCGTCTGTATTCTTAAAATAAGTCAAAATTTGCTGTTTTTCCTCTTCGCTAGTTGTGGTCATTCCTTGAATTGCTAGGGCAATATGCCAAATATAATGGTCAGGTGTATGTGGACTTCCAATTCCGTTTGCATATTTTCCTTCATAATAATAGGGATTATCCCTACTTAACAGAAATTGACGTGTATTTAAATAGGTCGTGTCATTGTATGGAAGATACCCTAAATAAGGAGCAGACAATAGGCTTGGAACGTTCGCATCGTCCATTAGGTTACAACGACCTTCTCCATCTGTTTCATAAACATACATCTCTCCGTGAACTGGGTGATCAAGCTTCGCATATCCCTCTATCCCTTTTTGAATTTCATCACGAAGCTCCACGCATTCTTCTTTTAATACATCATTATTTAGGACTTCATCGCAGATTTCAGCAGCATATCCCAAAACAACAACAGCAAACATATTGGCTGGTACAAGGTATCCGTATGTGCATGCATCATCACTTGGACGGAAAGCACTCCATGTCATTCCTGTTGTGACAACACGTCCACCTTTTCCATCACGAGTTAACGTATCAGATTGGCGGACATCTTCACGCTCAAACTGATAAGGAGAAAGATTTTCATGATCCTGCTCAGTCTTCCATACATGAATAATCGTTTCAATCACCTGTTGGAATGTTTCCTTGATAAAAGTTGTCCGACCTGTTGACTTCCAAAATAGGTAGGCAAGCTGGACTGGATAACACAATGAATCAACTTCATATTTCCGCTCCCAAATATGTGGTGTCATATCTGTCAAATCTGATTGGTGTCCTTTTCCATTTGCACTTTCGTTAAAGGCATTCGCATACGGATCATGCAAGATAAATGCAAACTGTTGGCGAATTACCCCTTCAAGTAAATCTGCCATTTCTTCATCCTCTTCGGCAGCTAGAAGATAAGGGCGAACCTGGGCAGCAGAATCACGTAGCCACATCGCCGGAATATCTCCGGTAATTACAAACGTTTTTCCATCTTCCTTTTTTTTCAGTGTAGTCGTATACGTATTAATAAAACATTGCTCAAACATATGCTGTAACTTTTCATCACCAGGAAAGAATTCTTTTACATGGTTAATTAACTTTTGCATTGAATTGGGAATTACTAAAGTCATTGTTCTTACTCCTATCTTTTTTTAATGAAACCAAGTGAAATAATTTCATATTTTCCTACGTTATAAACATCCTCTTTTTGATTTGTTTTTTCCTCTAGAATTGTACTTTTATAAGATTCATAATCCCCTATAGTGACCTTCAAGCTATCCTTTGCTTCAGAAGGGTTATACCAGCGGATTATGACATCACCATGATCTTCAGCCACTTTCATTGATGACCATACAAGACCGTTAGATTTTGTGTTTACAAATTTATGTGTGTTCTGCAATCTCCCTTCATGAATAGTTGTCTGAACAATCACAAGTGGTACTTTATATTGGTAAGCATCTACATATGCTTGTGAATGAATGACATCTTTTTCATGCGGTAGTACCTGCCACTCTGCTGTTTGCATACCAAGGCATTGTGCTTCAGGTGTCGGGAAGTAGCCCCAGTCCCCAAGTTCCGCTACTGAACGAAGTACGGTTACAGCAATTGTGCCGGTCTCTTGTAGGATCTCGTATTCTTGCAGACCATCTGTTGCAATCGTTAAGCCCATTTTGTCATCTGCTAAACTACTGAATCGCTGCTGATGGTGACAAAAGCTTGGATTTTCCCATTCTTTCTCCGGTGTATTCGGGCGCGTTGCAATTTCAAAAATGCTGTCGACCATATGTGTTTCTGTTTTTAGTCCTGTAGGGAAAAGGACACGTAAGCGGTGATCAGTTGCTTGATTATCAATCATAAGCTTAAAGGATGGACCCTTCATTCCTTTTTCAAGTGTGACAACAGTTCGAAGTGTTAAACTTGTCATTTCAGCTGATCTGCCTGCTTTTCTTTCTTTATGCCAAATCAACTTATGTCTTTCACTAGCTAAGTAATCATCAGCAGAAACCGGAATCGATAATGTGTGCGTAAATTCAAGGACTGTTCTTAGATTATCTTTTTCAATCAGGTTAAATACTGCTGGAACTCCTTTTGTTGTGATAGGAGCATGATTCTCAGCCTCTTTATACATGTATTCGTTGCCTACATCCCCAGTATCTTCATAGATTCCTAGTCGGTAAAATCTTTCTCCCGTTTTCTTATGTGTTAAGTCATAGGTGCCGTCTTCATGGAAATGCATATGAACATATTCATTTTCCATTTTGAATACGGTGTTATGCATCTCACCGGTATTCTTCGTTTCTTCGTCATGTTTCTGCTCTTGGGTTTCAGTTGGCACAATGTAGAATGTTTTATATCCAAAGGAAGGTATTCCCTCTGCAAAGAATGATAGCTCTGCACGTTTAGCAAAGAACGGCTGACGGAAACGATCATTTGGTAAGTCATAGTCAAATTCGATATTTAAGTTTCCTAACATTAACTCAACATCATTGCCTTCATCATCCAATAATTTATATCCTGGTGTTTCCTTTTTCTGCAAATAGTCCGGTATTTCTTCAAAATGCATTTGTGAGAAATACACTTTTTCAAGATCAACTACTTTTGTAACAACTTCATTCTTTTCCCAGCCAGTTGTATTCATGACAACAAGTGGTATTCCTCCCGCAGGCGCCTGTGATGTATCAATAGATTCAGCTAGTTCTCCTGCTTTTTCCTTAACAAATACATCCCCCATTTGGGAAACCGTCTCAAAACGGGTGACCATTTCACGGTGAACCTCATCGACACTACAACCGCAAATGCTGTCATGCGGATGGTTTTTCATAAGTGATTTCCACATAAAACGAATATATTCCCGTGGATAGGTTCCACCCGCTAAATACTGCATAGTAGCCAAAGGTTCGGCGATTTTTTCCAACAGGGTCTGACAAAGGTTATTCCACTGTTTTAGATAAATTCGACTTGATGCAGTGTTGACAAGAGTCGACCATCCATCCGTTCTCTGATTGCGTAGTTCCCCTTTAATGACCTGTAGCTGGTCGGGAAGTGATGCTTTTAATTCCTCTGTATATTCTTCAAAACTAGAATGTTTAAATTGATAGTCTGGATAAAGGGTCGTTGCAGTTTCAATTGCCTCTGGTATTGTTTTTTGAAGTGGCTGATGGTCACAGCCGTTCATAAATAACAATTGATTCGTTGAGGCGTATTTCTCAGCATCTTGAAGCTTTTGATCCCAAAATGCCTTTGCTTCTTCCTCATCCACCGGTATTTCATTTCCATTTGAATACCAATTCGCAAATAATATTCCTAAAACACTAGATCCGTCTGGGGATTCCCAAAGCATCTCTGAATAAGGAGATTCAAAGTTTAGTGTGTCAGATACAGTATTATTAAATCCAGTTGGTTTAACTCCCCTACCAAACGCAGCTGTATCAATCCCCGCTTGTTTTAACAGCTGCGGCGCCTGACCGTATATACCAAATGTATCAGGGAAATAACCAATTTTTGCGGCAGGACCATAGATTTTCGTGTCGTTCAAGCCAATTTGAAGATTCCTTACGTTCGCCTCAGAGCTCGTTAAAAATGCATCCTGCAGTACATACCAAGGACCAATATGCAGTTTTTTCTCTTTAATCATTTGTTTCACAATGTCACGATTCTCTGGGTGTATAGCAAAATAATCCTCCAAAAGAACAGTTTGTCCATCAAGATGGAACGATTGAAAATCATTTCCGTCCTTTTTGAACTGTTCAATTAGATTGTTCATTAATTGAATATAGTAATAGCGGTGTTTTTCAAAAGGTAAATACCATTCCCTGTCCCAATGGGAGTGAGAAATAATATGTGCTGTTTTATTCATAGACTTTTCCTTACCCACTTTCTTTTATATCAGCGATAGAAAACGCTATCATTATTTAAAAATAAAGTTTCACTTCATTTTAACAATAAAAAAACTGGCACTATGAAGCAATAGAATACCAGCAAATCATATATATAATTCACTAATTCTAAAGAAAATCCAAAAGAGGCATTCCCCTTTGCTTTATCACAATGAAGAATGGCCCCTTTCTTTTTTATCCGTTCTTTTTATTCCCGTTGTTGAAGTCCTTCTTTAACTCCTGAATTCGCTCCATCGCCATAACGAGGCGGTCATAATTTGTAACCTGTTTCCTTAATGTTGGATGAAGCTTGTTATAGGCAACCTTGCACTCATTTACGACCTTCTTGTCATCAAGTGTTAATTCATCAAGCTTTGGTAAATTGTTTATTTGACGTACAACTTCTGTTACCTTTTCATTCAAGTAAGCCACACTATACCTTAGACTCTCTCTTTCATCCTGTTGCTGAACAGTGTAATAGATTCTTCCTGCTTCAACGCCAAAATCTAACCCTTCAAGCGTCATCGTTCCATCTTGTTCTGCAATCATTTCTATCAAAACATCTTTTGCATCAAGGGATTTGTATAATCGAACTGTTTGTCCTTTCTTCACTCTTTCAATCGTTACCTTGTCTTTTGCACCCAAGTTATTTTCTGCATTTACAAAATGCATCATTATATTTTCCGTTCTTGGCAAAGCAGCACTTTCAAACATCTGCCATTCATAGATACGAATAGCACCCCAAGGGGATGTTCCGCTATTATAAACTTGCAGTTTGAATTCACTTGCTGTAATAGGCTCGTCTAATATAATATCAGTCACAGCTTTGGTATTATTTGTAATCCTTTTCGCTCCGACCCATTCCCCGTTTTCATCCTTGTAAAGCAACTCAAAATCAACAGTATTCATATTACTTGCTTCCCCACCATATTCGGCATGTTCAACACGCCAACGACGGATTGTTTTCTCTTCACCAATATCAATAGTCATGTAACCACTTTTCTTATTTGTTGCTGCCCATTTACTATTACCGATCGCTGTTCCGTCTAATACTTTGGAGGCAGGCTCTGCGGAGTTTTCAAATGAGACAGATGTCACCTTAGCATTAAGAGCCACATTAGGTGAGGTTGGATTATTCTCAATCTCCGTAGCATCAGTACCCATACCCCAATCAAAAGCAACAATTGTACCTTCTCCACGAACATAATCCTGATTGACTGGGACAACTTTTAAGGATGTAATGTTGTCACTAGATGCGTTTTTGGCAGTCCGGGTGATATTTGGTATATAGAAGTAATTATTCGGTGTAACTCCTAAAAGTGTTTCCACCCCATCGGCATTTTCTTGGTAAACCTCATAATGCAATACGTTTTCTTTAGCGGACCAACTTAGACGGGCTTCCGCTTCAAACGCTGTCTTCGTTAGCTTTTCAAGAATTTTAACATTGTTAGGCTTGGAAATAGCCTCAGCTTTTCCATCAAATACGGATAATTGCCCTAAATGAAGTGAATAGTTCTCAAGCTTATTAGTGTTACTTACCTTAAGACTAAGCGCATAAGCTGTCTTCCCAGTATCCTCTCCTAAATCCACTACGGTTGTTTGCCAACCCTCCCCTGACTCTGGAAGCGAATAGTACTTCATCTTATCCTCTGAATAATCTTCACTATATGCCACACCAAGCTGAACATCAGCACCTAATTGATTTTGATAAACTAGGCGAATCTTAGTTGAATCTGTAATTGGAAGTTTTGTACTGTAAAGCATCGTGTCGTTGACAGAACCTGCATCAAGATCACCGCTGAATTTTAGTGAATTTCCACCGTTATATGCTTTATCAAAGTCATAAGTGACATTCAACTTACTTCCTTCACCACGAATCCACCAACGCCAGGTTGGCATTATATCCTGGATAGACCGGTTATTCCATTCTAGAATACTAGCTTTTTCCCCATCTACAAAATATTGTTTTCCATGACCGCTATTAAAGTTCGTAATAAACGGCATATTTTGAATGACAGATGAATCTGTCACAAATCGGGCCATACCCTTCCACTTGGAAGAATCATCTGCAAGTGTAGGATCACCCTGCGGTCCTGTCCAGAAATATTTTTCCTTCTCATGGAAGTCGGCAGGATTTTCCGCCAATCCCATTGTTGAGTTCGGTGTATATAAAGCTATAGATACCTTTGGCTGTTTATTTTCACCCAAAAGAGCATCCGTATTAACACTTGTGTTATAGGAGTTTTGTTGAACCTCAAAACCTGCATAAGCATCAAAAGGGTTACGATTATGACTATTCATCGTTTCAACTGTTGTGTTAATCTTACTGGTATTCCAGTTGTAGTTTAAAAAGAATTCATCGACTGCGTATACCCCATCATCTGCTGGTTTCACATACATGTCATTTTTGCTGTTGATGGAATCCTGATAGTTAATCTTTCCATCGTTGTCTTGAGCATCATACCAACTAATATGTAGTTTTGAATTTCGTTTGATATAATGCATCATTTCATTCATACGTACAGCCGTTTCCTTACTAACACCATAGGTTTCCTGATTAAAGAAATAACCATCAAATCCAAAGTATTCTGCCACCTCAATCATCTTGTCCGCAACCGGAAAACTTCCATCTGCAGCCTGTTTGGTGAATTTTTCTATTTCTTTGACCCCTTCTTCTGACTGGCCCCACGGGAAACCAAGTGTTGCATAGACAGGTACCCCATTGCGGTGAGCAGCATCAACAATATCCGGTGTTGGGATGGCGAAGATTCCCTCATTCGTTCCGGACCAGTAAATATAAGAATCAAGAAGTTGCCAGTTGTCAAAAGCGTATACGTTAAACTCATTACCTCCGACGGAACTCGCTTCATCGTGATTCCATGTTGTAATTGCTGCGGAGGTTATTCCTGCCTCTGGGTTAGCAAGAGGATTTACTTGCTCTCCTTTAAATCTTTCCTGATTTAAGGGGACACTTGCTCGGTTCAATTCCGCATCAGGATCCGTTTCAGGAGACCACTCCAAAAGTGTATCCACTCTGAATGCAGGTGCAAGAGGCTTCAGACTAAGCTTGTCCATATAATTCTCATTCACCGCATCTGTTCCATCCCCATTAACGTCAGCTTTTACGCCTGTGGCAGCAATCGAACTAAATAACATAAAAGCTACAGTTATAGTCAAAATACGACTGTAAAACCTACTTCTTCTCCTCATACTGATCCTCCTCTTTATTAAGTACAGTTTTTACATAGTTAGAAAACCAAATCAATTATAATAATCAGATAATTATAGTTAAAGTAGACTATACTTTTATTGATTTATAGGAAGCAAGGGATATCTCTTGCCTCCTTAGGAAACTACCGATTTAAGAATCCATGGACCTCAAATTCAAAAATTCTTGCAGCCTGGTCACTGCCTTGAGTTGGTTTGTCAGTCCACAATCGTACGTAACGAGCATTTGTTAATGATATACTGTGTTCTGAAACACCCGCTGTATTATCCGTTACCTTAATAACTTCTATCCAATGTTCACCGTCCGTGCTGGCCTCAATTCGAAATGCCTGTGTGTTGAATGCTTGTGGCTCCCCACCGGCCTGTGCATGACGCACGACGAACTTTGATAGCGCATATTGATTACCTAGATCAACCTTTAACCAATGTGGTGCTTCACCTAGGGCACACCACTTACTGTTGTCCGTTATTTTGCCATCAACTGCGTAGCTTGCAGCTTCCGTCGCTGCACACTGACCACTTGCGGTAGCAGTTTTGTTTAGAGCAACATTTTCAATATCCTTAGCTGCTTCGGAAATGGTTATCATCGCCTCTTTAGTCAGAACACTTTCTCCCTCGCTGTTCCTCGCAACCAAGGTAACGGGGTATACGCCCTCTTCAACATAGGTTACAACCGGATTTTCCTCGTGGCTGACGGAAGGTGTACCTCCTTCAAAATGCCACTCAACTTCTTCTGTAACTTCTGTTGAAGCATTGAAAAATTGGATATCCTCCCCTGGCCCTGCAATGGTTTTTTCCGCAGAAAAGTCTGCTTCTGGCTTTGGATATGGTGGCCATTCAAACGTAACCGTGTTTGGCTCACTTCGATTAAATTCCTTGTTTACGGTAACAATCTCTAAGGTTGTGCTATTTTCTTTTCCATTTCGTTTAAGATTAGAAAGAAAATACACATGGTTTGGCGTTGTGCCGACTAACTGCTTTTGATTGTTTGGTAATACTCGATAAATTTCGTAATGACTAATATCGGAATCAGACGGCTCCCAAGCAAGTGAGATATCAGAATAGATTCCCTTGTTAAAGCTGATCTCATTAATTTTGCTTTGTTCCGGGGAGTAAATATGTTGTTTGTCCTTTTTGTTATAAACTTTAATTTCTCCAATATTCGTTGTAAAGTATTCCACATTCTCGTTACCGTCAACTAAAAGTGAGATAGCTGCGATATTATGACCTTTGTGCTTTTTCAACTTTATCGTTTCAGTCATCCACTGATTATGACTTTGTTTTTTAATATCGAAAAATGTAAACTGGTCAGGATTGTCAACGAAGCTGACTCCTATTTTCATATTAGGTTTTTTCATATCTGTTTTGTAGGTTAGAGCGATTTCCGTATCTTTTTGAATCGGTAGATTGGTTTTATAAAGCTTAATATGAGTAGGATTGCTTTTATCAATAGCACCTGAAAGCTTTAATGAACTTCCCCCGTTATAAGCGATTTCCCAATCAAAACCAACATCAATTGCTTGTCCGCCCTCTTTTATCCAACGCCAGGTTGGCAGGATATCTTGTAGACTACGATTATTCCAGGATTGGTTACTTACCTTATTTCCATCAACTGCGAAAAACTTTCCGCTACCAGTATTAAAATGTGTGACAAAAGGTAATTCCTTAATGACTGTTTTGGCTGTGAAATAGTGAGCAATCCCTTTCCATGAGCCATTGTTAGCTGTGGTTGTAGGATTACTAGACTCACCAACCCAAAACTCATTTTCCTTTTGATAGAACTGTTCAATACTTTCGGATGTCTTAAAGGCCCAATCTGGGCGGTAAATTCCTAAAGATGTTAGTGGTGTTTTGCCTTCAGGAAAGATTCCCTGCCAAGGAACCTTTGTACTTGTTCCATTTGCTTCTACATCGATTCCAGTAAATAAATCATAAGGGCTTCTTCCTATTTCCTGTGCTTTATTAAAGGATGATTGTTGGTCCCGCCACCAAAAGTTCAAAAACATACTGTCGGATACCCGCTTCTTTCCGTCCTGTAAAAAGCTACTGTTTTTATCTGTCAATGCATTTTGCCAATCGATATTCCCGTCTTTTGTCATTGAATCATACCACATGATATGCATGTCTTCCTGCTTATGCTTCTGCAAATAAACAAGGAACTTTTGCATTTTTTGTGCCACTTCTACATCTTTGACATCTGTTTCCTGATTAATAAACCAACCATCAAATCCATAATAGTTCGCTACCTCTAATAGTTTATCTGCCGCTGGAAAAGAACCATCTTCCCGCTGGGTCAGCATTTGGTTCACCCATTCCTCCTTGCCACCGTAGACAATAGGTGGGAAGAAAACGTTTCCTAAAATAGGTACACCGTTTTTATGAGCAGCATCCGTTACATCTACACTTGGTGGAACAATAATTCCTTCCCCTGAAGAACCTGCCCAATACACCATAAGATCTACATATTGCCAATAACTAAATGTATTGGCAAAAAAGTCTTCTCCTCCCTGAGAAGGAACCCCGCTAGTGGTAGGGTTAAGGGCAGATAAAGCAACTAATTTTGCTTCTGACTGTGCATTTTCATTTACTTTATAAAGTACCTCCCGCTCTGCTAATGGAGTCTGGCTACGGTTATAAATAGCATCTTGATCCTTATCTGGTGCCCAGTCTAATAGTTGTTCCGGATACCAATAGGATGATTCCGGCTGTTTAGCAAAGGTTGCACTTGGTGCCAAAATCATAATACACAAGCAGAAAAAAATACCCATCCAGAAACACTGCTTTTTTTCAAACATATTCCATCTCTCCCTTTCCATTTCATTTTTCTATCTAACGAAGCTTAAAACATGCCCTCTGTTCTATGCCTCCCTACAAAGTTAATGAAAACACTTACAAAATAAAAGGTCCGTATTTACTATCTTCTATTAGCTGCTTTTTCTATTAAAATAGGGGTGATAACCTCCCCCATCAGTGATTTTTTATTTTATAGAAGCTTTTTCCATTATTTCTAAAATTACTCCATAAAAACACCCATCCCTTTTTTATATAGGTAAAAATACATGAGCATTAGTTACCATTACAAATTTCCTAATCATTGAAAGATAAAATGTATTAAATTTAGTAAAAATATAGATAACCAATTTTCAAGCCATATTAAAAGCCTTCCGATTCGCTCGGAAGGCATTCTAACTAATTCAATTTTTGGATATAAACAAAATGTTGATGATATCGGACAAAACTATAAATATATTAGACAAACCCAAATTATGATTTAATTAGTCTGAGTGTTTTAAGGTCTTTTACACTAGATGCACCAGCCAATGCGATGGAAACCTTTGTATCTTGAATAAAGTTGCCAAGCACCTTCTCTACACCTTTCTGTCCTGCAGCTGCAAGTCCATATACAAACGGTCTGCCAATAAAGACCGCATCCGCCCCTAACGCAAGTGCCTTAACAATATCAGAACCTCGTCGAATCCCACTATCAAATAAGACAGGAATTTCACCCTTTACCTCTTCCACTATAAGTGGCAATGCATCAATGGCTGAAATGACACCATCAAGCTGCCTACCTCCATGATTGGAAACAATAACTCCATCTACACCATTCTTAACCGCAAGTCTAGCATCATCCGAACTAAGAATCCCCTTTATTAAAATTGGCAATGAGGTCCGTTCCTTTAAATCAGCGACATGAGTCCAGTTAAGTGAAGGATGGTGAATATTATCTAAGATTCCTTGAATAATAGACTCTAAATCTTGACTATCTAAAGAGGATAAGAATACCGAATCCTGTTCATAATTCGCTTTCCCTACCCCAAGCTTTAATGGTGAAAAACGATTCTTCATATCTTCTTCTCTCCAGCCCATCATAACTGTATCAACAGTTAAAACAATTGCTTCGTAACCCGCCTCCTCTGCTCGTTTAACCATATTAAAGGAAATCTCCTTATTATTTGACCAATAAAGTTGAAACCATTTTGAGCTACTACCGGATACCTTTGCTACATCTTCAATCGAATAGCTTGAAACAGTGCTTTGGACAAAAGGCACATGACAAGCAGCGGCTGCTTTTGACACTGCCAATTCTGCCTCTTCATGTGCCAGCTTTAACATTCCAACCGGGGCAAGTAAAAAAGGATGGGGGTATGTTTTTCCGAACAAGGTGATGCTTGTATCAATATTTGATACATCCCGTAAAATCCTTGGTACTATGGAATACTTGTTAAATGATTCTTGGTTTTGCCTCAATGTCACTTCGCCACCTGCTCCTGAACGAACATACCCAAAGCCTCCAGCAGACATTTTCTTTTTTGCCTCCTCCTCTAATTCCACATAGGAGACCGGAAAATATTCATCCTTCACAATATTCTCTATGTACGCATCTTTAACTTTTGATATATTCATTGTATAAAGCCTTCTTTCCATATTTATTGTAATTACCCTACTACTTAAAAATGGGGTAGTCAATTGGAGTTTTGACAATTTAGAAAAAAAAGATTGACTTACCTTTTAAACAAGTTTAATATCAAAATAATAAATTTCATAACAATCTCTTATTAAGAGCGGCTGAGGGACTGGCCCTGTGAAGCCCGGCAACCATTCATGTTAAACGAAGACATGAACAGGTGCTAAATCCTGCAAAATACAATGTATTTTGAAAAATGAGAGAGGTGCTACTTCTAAAGTATATCCATGCCTCTCTTTATGAGAGGCATTTTTTATTATCTGGTAAATTACTTAAAAGAATGGAGGGATGAATTATATGTCAACACAAACAGTAAAAGGAGCACCCGGTCATTTTAGAATTGGTGAAGGGATCCTTAAGGAACTAGAACCCCTTTTATCTGAGTTAAAGGTTCAAAAAATTCATATAGTATGCGGTAAGAAGGCCTGGAATGCAGTATCCACCTATTTGCCTGAGAAAATAACCAATTCCCCTATTTCGAGCTTTACTTTCATTGAGGGTCACTGCACTTTAGAAAAGGTTGAAAGTATTTCTAATCAGCTATCAGTAAACTCAGTTGATGCAGTTATTGGCATCGGAGGCGGAACTGCACTAGACACTGCGAAGGCTTCAGCAATTAATGCAGGTATAAAATCAATATTGATTCCAAGCATTGCATCTACATGTGCGGCATGGACTCCACTTAGTGTCTTTTATGACCAAAATGGAGTTTTTACACACTACACTGAATTCCCTCTTGCCAATACCTTAGTACTTATTGAGCCTGCTGTTATTGCCTTAGCTCCAGTAAAGTACCTACGAGCAGGAATTGGTGATACACTAGCGAAGTATTACGAAGCAGAGGCATTAATTTCTGCGTTTTTCAAAAATCAAGAGCTACCGGTTTGGCTAAAGGTTTCAAGGTTCTCAGCATCTATTTGCAGAGATGTTCTACTACAGGATGCCACAGCAGCTATCCAATCTACCTCTGAAGGAAGTGTCTCTGATGAACTGGTTAGAGTAATTGAGGCCATTATTATGACTGGCGGTATGGTCGGCGGCTTCGGTGGAAAGGCAGGAAGAGTAGCAGGAGCACATTCCATTCATAATGGCCTTACTGAAGCAAACCAAGCCAAAAACTTTTTACATGGTGAGCTTGTTGCATATGGAACTCTGGTCCAGTTAGCTCTAGAAAATAAAGAACAAGAGCTTTTAAGACTATCAAGCTATTATCATGAATGGGGACTTCCAGTAAATTTAAAAGACTTAAATATTGATCCGGAAAACAAAACTCTTTTGGAAGCAATAATTAAAAAGGCAACTCTCCCACAAGAATCTATTCATTTTATGGATATAACTATTTCAAAGGATGCACTATTATCAGCTATAAGTAAGGTGGAAAATCTTACTTTCTCTAGAGTCAATTGATAGAAACAGAATAAGCATAAATACAAGCCATAATATTAACATAATACGAAAAGAGGAATAAACATGAAAAAGTGGTTATTTGCTAGTTTATTAGTTTTAATTATCTCGGTTCTTGCAGCCTGCGGTGAAAGTAGTTCAAGTGGTTCAAAGGACGAAAAAGCAGAAGGTTTATATAGTGACGAAAAGCTGGTTATTGGTGTAACTGCAGGCCCTCACGAACAAATTCTTGAAAAGGTAAAAGAACTTGCTGAAAAAGAAAACCTAAATATTGAAATAAAAGTCTTTACCGATTATGTTATGCCAAATATTGCTTTGGATGAAGAAGAGCTTGATTTAAATATCTTCCAAACTGAGCCGTACTTTAATGCATTTAAAGAAGACCGTAATTTGGACCTTATAAAATCGTTTGATACTGTTACATTCCCAATGGGTGTTTATTCATTAAAGGTGAAGGATGTTTCAGAGCTAAAAGACGGTGCTAAAATTGGATTACCTAGTGACCCTACAAACAGCGGACGTGCACTACTTCTATTTGAAAAAGCTGGATTTATTAAGCTGAATCCAGATACCGGAATCAATTCAACTGTAAAGGATATTGTGGAAAATAAAAATAATTATGAGTTCATTGAACTTGACTCTGCACAAATCGCACGTCAACTGGAAGAACTTGATGCAGCAGCTATAAATACGAACTTTGCTATTGAAGCAGGTTTTACACCATCCGAGGATGCCATATTTATTGAACCTAAGGATTCTCCATATGTGAACCATGCTGCAGTAAGAACTGAAAACAAAGATGATGAAGTTTTAACGAAATTAGCGGATATTTATCGCAGTGAGGAAATTGCTAAATTCGTTGAAGAAGAATTCAAAGGATCTGTTATTCCATCTTGGTAAAAAAAGCTACAGGAGGACGTGGTAACCCTATTTATACTGCGTCCTCCTTTAAACGCCAACTGCAAAACATTATTAAAAAAGTGAAGGTGTATACCTGCTCAGAAGGGAGTTTTACAAATGATTGAACTAGTGGGAATCTCAAAGACTTTTACAGCTAAACAAGGTTCAATTCACGCGTTAAAGAATGTTTCCATTTCTGTAAAAAAGGGGGAGATATATGGTGTGATTGGTTACAGCGGTGCAGGGAAAAGTACCCTTATCCGAAGTGTGAATCTTTTAGAAAAGCCTGATTCAGGTTCTGTAATCGTAAATAATGTAGATTTGACAAAGCTCTCAAATGGAAAACTCCGTGAAGCACGGGGACAAATCGGGATGATTTTCCAAGGCTTTAATCTTTTAAAAACAGCAACCGTATATGAAAACATTGCACTTCCATTAAAGCTTACTGGCTTAGGTAAGCAGGAAGTCGAGGCCCGGGTTACAAAATATCTAAATATTGTTGGCCTCGAGGAAAAGCATCATGCCTATCCTTCTGAGCTATCAGGTGGACAAAAGCAAAGAGTAGCGATTGCACGTGCATTAGCCCATGAACCAGAGATTCTTTTGAGTGATGAGGCGACAAGTGCTCTTGATCCAGATACAACAGAAGCAATTTTGGAACTATTATTAAAAATTAACAAAGAACTAGGGATCACCATTTTACTTATTACTCATGAGATGAATGTCATCCAACGTATATGTGATCGGGTTGCTGTTATGGAAGATGGAGAAGTTATTGAAGAAGGAACAACGAGAGAGATTTTCACTTCCCCGCAGCATCATACAACAAAAAGATTTGTTAATAGTTTATTTTCACATAAGATACCGGATGAAATACTAGCTACTTTAAATGAAACGGGCCAAGTAGTCACCCTTTCCTTCTTTGGAGAATCTTCAGGTGAACCTGCATTAGCTTTAGTTAGTAAGAAATTTGATGTTTATCCAAACATCTTATCGGGAAGCATCACCCGCTTAAAGGAAGAAAACTTTGGACAGCTTTTGATTCACTTAAAGGGTGACACGGCTGAGATTGAAAGTGCCCTAAACTTCTTAGAACAACAACAAGTACATGTGGAAGGATTGAGAGTAAGTGAAAACAAGAATAGAAGAATTTCTTGAGCTTTGGGGCAGTGATCTTTGGGAAGCTACTCTCCAAACCTTTCAAATGGTTGGAATTGCGCTAGGGATTTCCGTATTAATTGGTCTGCCATTGGGAATATTGCTTGTTTTAACAAGACCAGAAAAGGCCTTAGCTAATAAGTATGTATATCAAATTTTAAACGCCATTATAAATATTATTCGTTCTGTCCCATTTATCATCTTATTGTTCTTTATCCTTCCTTTTACAAAGCTAATTGTTGGGACATCAATTGGCGTTAAAGGTGTAATTGTTCCATTAGTTGTGTACACAGCTCCATACATTGCCAGATTAATGGAAACAGCTCTATTAGAAGTTGACCGTGGAGTATTGGAAGCCTATGAAGCAATGGGAATAAAAACACGGCACATCATATGGCATGTGCTTGTTAGAGAATCCCGTTCATCCATTATTCTTGGTTTAACCATTGCGACCATCGGTCTAATTGGTGCATCGGCAATGGCAGGGTTAGTTGGCGGAGGTGGACTAGGAGATCTCGCATACCGCTACGGCCACCTTCGTTATGAAGTGGACGTTATGTATATAACCGTCATATTACTTATAATCTTAGTACAAGGACTACAATCACTAGGCAATAGTTTGGCATCGCGTTTGAAGAAAGATTAACCGTTCAAATGGGATACTTCTAGCGGGTTATAAAATATACTTAAGCATGAAGCACTCGCAAGTCCATCGTCCAAAGTTTTAAAATTAATTAAAACTTGAAATATATCAAAAAACTTGGTATCATACTTACAAATCAAAAAGGCTATATGTGACTGGCGCACGCGGATAAACCGCGAGGGAGCATATAGTGTCGGAGCCGTTCGCCTGGGCAGAGGTAAGGGAAAGTCCCTTGCCTCTTTCTGTTTATCTTTAGGCGAACCACCAAATATAAGCAGACCAGATTCATAAATTTGTATACTAATAGTTTGTCACTAAAATTCAAATCAAAAGTGAGGTAGACGAGATGAGCACACTTATTGAAAATCAGGTTAAAACGGTTAAAACATTAAATAATATTGCTGAAAGCGGGCTAAAGGTGTTCAAAAATGACCGTTTTGTAATTGATAATCAAAGTGAGAACCCAGATGCAATTGTTGTTCGTAGCTTCGATATGCATGACCTTGAGTTTGGCGATAACTTAAAAGCAATTGCACGAGCTGGTGTTGGTGTTAATAATATCCCCATCCAAAAATGCACCGAGAAAGGGATTGTAGTTTTCAATACACCAGGTGCAAACGCAAACGCAGTAAAGGAAATGGTATTAACTGCATTAATGGCAACATCTCGTAATGTTTTTTCAGGGATTGCTTGGACAAAGACATTAGAAGATAAAGGTGAGCAAATACCTCAACTTGTTGAAAAGGGGAAAAAGCAATTCGTTGGGAAAGAAATCAAGGGTAAAACACTCGGCGTTATCGGTTTAGGTGCAATCGGTGCACTTGTTGCAAACGATGCTCTTGATTTAGATATGGATGTTATCGGGTTTGACCCATTTATCTCAGTTGATACGGCTTGGAACTTATCACGTAATGTTCAGCGTGCCATGTCACTTGAACAGCTTTTTGCTGAGTCTGACTATATTACCGTTCATGTACCTTTAACCAAAGACACTAAAGAAATGTTTAATAAACAGACATTCAGCATTATGAAGCCAGGCGTTCATATCATTAACTTCTCACGCGGAGAGCTTGTAAACGAAATCGATATGGCAGTAGCACTTGAAGATGGTATCGTTGGAAAGTATATGACAGACTTCCCGAATGAAAATGTATTAAAAATGAAGAATACCATTTGCACTCCACACCTTGGTGCTTCTACAAACGAATCAGAAGAAAACTGCGCGATTATGGCAGCTCGTCAGACGAAGGAATACTTAGAAACTGGTAACATTAAGAACTCTGTAAACTTTCCAAACGCATCTCTTCCTTATACAGGAAAAACAAGGGTAACAGCTTTTCATAAAAATGTGCCAAACATGGTGGGTCAAATCACATCGGCTATCTCTAATTATGAGTTAAACATCGCAGACATGGTAAACCGTAGCCGCGGAGAATATGCTTATACGATGATTGACATTGATAATGAAGTAAATGGGGAAATCGTTCCTAGCATATTAGAAAGAATCAAGCAAATTAACGGAATCATTTCAGCACGTGTAATATAAAAAGAAGCAAGGGGCACTGATATGCTCCCCTAAAGGTAGACAGATGAAATAAAAAATCTGTTTCCTTTGGGGGAGTATTTTTGTATGGCTAAAA